>DASTYR010000201.1:0-8019 GCA_035764795.1 Solirubrobacterales bacterium
GGCATCGTCCCCGGCGGTGGCGTCGCGCTCCTGAACGCTCAGGGCTCGGTCGACGTCAAGGGCCTGGACGGTGACGAGGCCACCGGCGCGGAGATCATCCGTCGCGCGCTGGAGGAGCCGATCCGCCAGATCGCCGAGAACTCCGGCCTGGAGGGCTCGGTCGTCGTCAACAAGGTCCGTGACCTGAAGCCCGGCGAAGGCCTCAACGCGGCCAACGGCGACTACGGCGACCTGATCGCGGCCGGCGTCATCGACCCGACCATGGTCACCCGCTCGGCGCTGCAGAACGCGGCCTCGATCGCGAAGAACATCCTCGTTACCGAGGCGGTCGTCGCCGAGCCGCCCGAGAAGGACGGTGCCGGCGGCATGCCCGGCGGCGGTGGCATGCCGGACATGGGCGGAATGATGTAGTCACGCCGTCCAGGCGTAAGCTCGCCGTAACAGGCGAGTGGCTTCGAGAGAGGGCCGGCAACCGCCGGCCCTCTCTCATTTTGAGATCCCGTCACAAAGCCGGCACGGACCGCGCACCACACGCGCGTCGCGGCCCGCGACGGTCCCGGACATGCCCGTGCCGCCCCATCCGTCTTCCGCCGACGGGCCTGAGACGTCCACTATCCGGACGGGAGAGGCCCATCGAGGACTTGGGTCGGCGATCGCTGGGATCGCTGAGCGTCAACACGGCCTCGTCACTCTCGCTCAGCTTGAAGACCTTGGCTTGAGCGGCAGTGCGGTTCGTAGCCGCGTCCAAGCCGGTTCCCTGCACCGCCTCTACGTCAAGGTCTACGCAGTGGGCCATCGCCCGCCAACTCGTAATGCTCGACTGATGGCGGCAGTTCTTGCCTGCGGGCCCGAAGCGGTCCTTTCACACCGCTCGGCCGCCGCTCTTTGGGGCATCTACGAGGACCGCCGCGCGTCGATCGACATAACCGCGCGAAACCGCCGCGGTCGGATACCGCATGAAATCGATGCACATAGAGACGGATCGCTTATCGATGCCGATCGCACGGTTCTGCGAGGCATTCCCTGCACGACGGTCTCTCGAACCCTGCTCGACCTCGCGGCTGTCGTGCCAATTTCGGAGCTGCGCAAGGCGATCTCAGAGGCTGAGGTTTTGCGGCTGCTCGATCACGAAGCGCTGCGTCGCATCATCATGCGCAGCCGGGGCCGACGCGGGGTTGCGCGTCTACGGACGCTCTTGGACGAGATCCATCCACAGACGAAGAGGACGCGGAGCGAGCTCGAGCGGCTCTTCCTGCGCATGTGCACGCGAGCCGGCCTTCCCGAGCCGGAAGTCAACGCCAAGCTCGACATAGGAGACCGACTTCTGGAGCCGGACTTCCTCTGGCGCGGCGCCGGGCTAATTGTCGAAGCCGACAGTCGCCGCTACCACGACACCGACTCTGCGTTTCAACTCGACCGCAAACGCGAGCAGCGACTAATGCTGGCCGGCTGGCAGGTCGCTCGCTGCACCTGGGAGCAGGTCGAACGTCAGCCCCGCGAGCTGGCCGAGACGATCCGCCGGTTGCTCGAGCAGCTGGGCGCAGTGGTCGACGGGCCTCAGGCGTCCACTACTTGGACGTGGTAGGCCCATCGGCGCAATCAGGGCTACTAGGGCACCGCCGTCTGGGGCGGCGATTTCGCCGCTTTCTTCGGTGGTGGCGGCAGCGGGGGGAAGAGGCCGGCGTTGTAGTCGGCGTACTCGAGGAACGAGGCCCGCCGCGCCTTGCGCCGCAGCATGTTCGTCGTGCGGGGGTAGAGGCCGAGCTGGTACGGGTTGGCGGTCTCGCCGAAGCCGCGGTAGTAAACGAACATCCGCACCCGCGGCCGCTTTATCGTCCAGGCGACGAGTTGGCGAACGAAGCGTGGGTCGTCTTCGCCGGCGACGGCCCACTCGGCGATCGTGAACGGCTTGCGGCGCCAGCGTTTTGCGGAGTAGAAGCGGTTGAGGTCGCGCCAGTACGGATATTGCGAATAGAAGTCGGTTCCGACCCAGTCGATCCAACGGCCGCCCGGCCAGTAGTTGCCGGGGAAGTTGCCCCGGACCCGGGGCGAGCCCGCCGGCAGCGGCGCCCAGACGATGCTGACCGGGGCCGCAGGAAGGGCCGGGGGCGGAGGACCTTTCGTGCGGTTGACCGGCGGCAGGCCGATGCCCGCCAGGGTCGCGTTGACCTGTTCGAGGCTGCCGCCGCCGCGGACGATCGTGGAGATGCGACGGAAGGCCTGCTTGTACCAGCCGGTCGTATGTTCACCGCCTTTCTGGGCGCCGTCACAGGTGACGGCGCTCCACGCGTTGAGGCAGCGGTTGGGCTCGCCGAGCGGCCGAATATAGGCGGGCAGACCGCGTTTGGCGAAGAAGTCGTTGAGCTGCAGCAGGTAGTCGTCGCCGCCACCGAGGGCGATCTGCTGTGGCGTGATCAGCTCGGCCAGGGTCTGATCGTCGATGGTCGAGATGTGGAGGATCGGCCGCGTCGCGGTTTCGCGCCAGCGTTCGTAAGCCTGGTTGAGACTGTTGCCCCACGGATGGAAAGTCTGCAGCACCGCCGGGTGCTTGTTGACGAGCGTGACGAACTCGTTGAACTCCTCGGTCGTGCCGCGGTCGCTGACGCCGAGAAAGACGTTGCCCTTCGGCGGGACCAACGTCACTGCGGCGGCGGGGGCGGCAGTGATCCCAGCGACCGACAGCGCGAATACCGCGAGCGTGGTCGCGACAGCGACCACGCGACCGCGCCGGCCCCTCCGCATCCGCCTACGACTCCGCCAGCACATCGCCCATCCTCCTCGGTTCGATCCCCAGCTCTTCGGCGTCCCGGGTGCCCCGCACGCTCGTCATCCCTACCTCCATCAGCTCTGCCTCCTCCCAGGTAGCGAACACGGCCTCGCCGAAGATGGAGCGCAGCGAGATGAGTCCCGCCCTGACTATTGGCAGCGGCACGTGGACGAGCGGCCGGGGCCGGCCGGCGACACGGCTTACTAGGTCGGACATATCGTCGTAGGAGAGCGTCTCGGGGCCGGCGAGCTCATAGCGTGGGCGCGTCGCGTTGGCGTCGAGCGCGTTGACGACGCAGCGGGCGACGTCGTGCGCCCAGATCGGCTGGAAGCGTGCCTGCCCGCTGCCCGACACCGGCAGGACCGGCAAGAACGAGAACCGGCGCAGGAGGGTGATCCAGGGGTCGCTGTGGTCGTAGACGATCGAGGGGGCGAAGATCATCGTGTCGAGCGGGGAGGACTCGACGGCCTGCTCGGCCAGCCACTTGGCGCGGAAGAAGCGGGTCCGCTGACCCGCTGAGGCCTCGAGGGCGCTGAAGAAGACGAAGTGGCGAACGCCGCTGCGCTCGGCGGCACGCAGCAGTCGCACCGTCGCCAGCCCATTCAGCTCCTCGATCCGGCGCGGCGGCTGGTCGCGAATCGTCGCGGCCAGATGAACGACGGTGTCGACGCCGCGCAGCGCCTGGCGCACCAGATAGGGGTCCGACATCTCGCCGAGGTCACCGAGGGCGATCTGGACGTCGACCCTCCGCGATCCCAGCCGGCGTGGCTCGCGGACAAGGCAGCGGACCTCCTCGCCCCGCTCGAGCAGGAGCGGCAGCAGGCGTGAGCCGATGCTCCCAGTCGCCCCCGTAAGCAGCAGCATCGGTGCATCATGCCTAAAATGCTGACTCGCGCCGGCAGGGACGGTCCCGCCTGGCACCGACAAGCGACTTAGGAGAAAGCATCGAATGACCTACGTCATCGCCGAGCCGTGCATCGGTCAGAAGGACAACTCTTGCGTCGAGGTCTGTCCGGTCGACTGCATCCACCCGACTCCGGACGAGCCCGACTACGACTCGGTCGAGATGCTCTACATCGATCCCGACGAGTGCATCGACTGCGATGCCTGTGTCGAGGCGTGCCCGGTAGACGCCTGCTTCGCCGAGGATCAGCTCCCGGCCGAGTGGGCCAAATACGCCGAGATCAACGCCAACTACTACAAGAGCAAGAGCGCCGCGTAAGTCGGTGCCGCATGACGCGGCTCTTGGCATGGATAACGGCGCTGGCAATCGCCGCGGTGGCGGCGCCCAGCGCGGTTGCCGCCCCGCTTGACGAGGGCGGGATGACGTTTCCGTCGATCGCGGATTCGGCGGGCCCCGCGGACTACTCCTGGGAAGTGACTCTCTTTGAGGGGCAAGACTTGAAATCGGTAGACGACCAGCACGCGGCCGTCTATTACGAGGACGGAGAACACGTTGCCTTTTCCATCGCCGCCGTGCAGGCACATGACGCCGACGGCACCGATGTCCCGACCAGTCTTGCCGTCTCGGAGCCGAACGTCCTCACCCTGACCGTCCATCACCGCGCCGGCGATCCGGCTGCGAATGGTGCTCCCTTCGATTATCCGGTCGTCGCCGGAGCGGGCTGGGAGGGCGGTTTCAAGACGGCGACTGTGGAGATGCCTCCGCCTGTAGGAATGAGCGAGCCTGTGAGCGAGCCGGCGGCGGCCGAGGCCTGTCTCGTCCCCAACGTCAAGGGCAGGACGCTGAAGGGTGCCAAGCTCCGCCTCAGGAAAGCCAGCTGCAAGATCGGAAAGGTCCGAAAGCGGAAGGGCGCTACCGCCAGGACGGGCGAAGTCATCAGGCAAGGACCGAGGCCGGGCCTGCTTCTGCCAGTTGGCACGGCCGTGAACGTGACGCTCGGCGACTGAGCGGGATCAGCCTTGCACGACCGGCAGCGGCGTGCCGCTGACCGGTGGCGCTTCGGCGGCGGCCGGAGCCGCTTGCAGTACCGGTAGCTCCTGCGGGGTGGCGGCGACGATGCCGCGGGCCGCTTGGCGGATCGCTTGCGAGGCCGGTGCGTCCGGCTGCGAGGTGACCAGGGGGGTGCCGGCATCGGCGTGCTCGCGGAGGGGCTCGGAGAGCGGCACCTTGCCGAGCAGCGGGATGTCCAGCTCGTCGGCGAGCAGCTGGCCGCCGCCCTCGCCGAAGATCGTGAAGCGCTCGCCGTCGGGCGTGGTGAAGCCAGACATGTTCTCGATCGTGCCGAGCAGCTCGAGGTCGAATTTTCCGGCCATGTCGGCCGCCCGCTTGGCGACCGTCTGCGCCGCGGGCTGCGGGGTCGTCACCAGCACGAACTTGGCCTGCGGCAATAGCTGCGAGAGCGTCATCGAGACGTCGCCCGTCCCCGGCGGCAGGTCGAGCAGCAGGTACTCGAGCTCGCCCCAGGCGACGTCCTCGAGGAACTGCTGGATCGCCTTGTGGAGCATCGCTCCGCGCCAGACGACCGCCGAGTTCTCCTCGACGAAGAAGCCGATCGACATCACCTTGACTCCGCCAGCAGCCTCGATCGGGAGGATCTTGCGCTCGGCGTTGACGTCAGGTTTGCGGTTGACGCCGAGCATGCGCGGGATCGAGTAGCCGTAGACGTCGCAGTCGAGTGCACCGGCCGAATGCCCTTCGGCGCTGAGCGCGGCGGCGAGGTTGGCGGTCATCGTCGACTTGCCGACGCCACCCTTGCCCGAGGCGATGCAGATCACGTTTTTGACTTGAGCCAGCGCGCCGGCCGGCAGCTTGCCGCGGCCGAGCGCTTTCTGCAGGCTGCCTTTCTCCTCGTCGGAGAGGACGTCGAAGCCGACGGCGACAGACGTGACGCCTTCCAGCTGGGACACGTTCTGGGCCACCGCCTGTTCGAAGTGGGCGCGGATCGGGCAGCCGGCCGTCGTCAGAGAGACGACGACCTCGATCCGGCCGTCCTCCTTGATCTCGATCGAGCGGACCATCCCCAGCTCGACGATCGAGCGGCGCAGCTCGGGGTCGATCACGGCCCGCAGCTTCTCGGTCACCTGATCCTGCGTCGGAAGTGGCATCGCCGCGCATTCTCGCAGAGCCGACCCGCCGCGCCGCATCGCGCCGACCGCCGGACATCCGTCCGGCCGGGGGAGAGATGCGCCCGCCCGGCCCTCTGGAGCCGCGATGCCGTCGAGCGAAGGAGGAAGAGCGATGTCTGGAACCGTGGCGGGGCTGGTGCGAATCGTGGGGCTGGTCGTCTGCCTGGCCCTGGCGCTGCTGCTGTTCGCCGCTCGTGAGGCGCACGCCGCCAAGTACAGCGTCGCCCAGTGCGGCTGGTATGTGGACGCCGACGCGAGCTGGTGGGACTCGACCGGCGGTGCGAAGTTCCGGCCCGACGCCTACTGCGTGCCGCCCGCCGGCGGCGACTCCTTCGACGGCGTCCACCTGAAGAGCTTCACGCGCGGTGGCCAGGGCACGGTCAGCGGCACTCGTTACGCCCGGTGGCGTTGGGAGGCTCCGCCCGGGACGGCGATCAGCCGCGTCAGCGGCACCTGGTGGCATGCCCTCCACGACGGCATGCAGCAGCGGATCGGAATGGGCACCTGGGGCGGGGGCTTCGACGCCTTCGCGGCTGCCGGCAGCACCGACACGGCGCTGCGCAACTTCGTCGTCGGCATCGATCCGCCCCAGCCCGCGCTCGAGGACCGCCTCCTCTGCGCAAAGCCGGAGAGCAGCTGGTGCAGCCTGGCCTCGACGTCATGGTCGGGCCTGCGCGGGCTGACGATCACGGTCGAAGACAACCACGTGCCGGGCGCGGGGGTGGGAGGCGAACTCCTCGCCGGCGGCTGGCGACGCGGTACTCAGAGCGTGGATTTCGCGGGTGCCGACGCTGGCGGCGGCGTCCGCTACGGAGAGACGACCGTCGACGGCGCTCGCGTCAATCTCACCGAGTACGGCTGCTCCAAGGCGCTGATCGGCAGCGAGTGGCGCGCGACCAGGATGCAGCCGTGCCCCGGCGGGGCGTCGGGCAGGACGGCCGTCGCGACGACGGCACTCAGCGACGGCACCCATCGGATCCGCCACTGCGCCACCGACTTCGCCGGCAACGTCGGTTGCACCGCCGAGCGCACCTTTGCGGTCGACAACAACCCGCCGGCGCATCCGCGCGCCCTCGCCCTGACCGGCGGCGACGGCTGGCGCCGCGTCAACGACTTCGACTTGGCGTGGGCCAACCCCGACCAGGGACCGGCCAGCCCGATCGGCGCCGCCTTCTGGCGCATCTCAGGCCCGGCGGGCTTCGACAGCGGCGTCAAGCTCACCGTGGGTCGCGGCATAGCCGCGCTGCCGAATCGGTCGGTCCCCGGCCCCGGCGTCTACTCGATCGAGCTCTGGCTGCGCGACGAGGCGGGCAACGAGTCGCGCTCGACGGCGGTGGCGGTGCCCCTGGCCTTCGACAACGTGCCGCCGGGCGTCGCCTTCGAGGCGAGCTCGAACGAGACTGCTCACACCTTGCCTGATGTCGTTCGCGCCAACCTCACGGACATGCACTCCGGGCCGGCGAGTGGCGAGATCTTCTACCGCCGACTCACGGCAGACAAGTGGACCGACCTGCCGACGAAGCTGGTTAAAGGCACCTCGCCTGGGGCGGCTCAGCTGGTCGCGCGATTGCCGGGGGACTTGGCTCCGGGCACCTACGTCTTCCGTGCCGACGCCCTCGATAACGCCGGCAACACGGCATCGAGCACGCGCCGCGCCGACGGCACCGAAATGGCGCTGCGCAAGACGGCGCCCCCGTCCACCGCCGCGGCAGCGGCGCAGGCGACCGCGAAGGATGCAAGGCCGAGGACGAAGACGCGTCTGTTCGCCTACCTGCGCTGGCGCCAGCGGCGTGGTCCGAACGTCACCGTGCCGTTCGGGGCCGGGGCCAGCGTTGTCGGTCGTCTCGTCACCGCTGCCGGCACCGGTCTAGGCGCACGCCGCCTACGAGTCGTCTCGCGGCCCTCGCGCGGCGCTCATGCAAAGCGCCGCGTCGACCACGTCGTCACCGGTGAGCACGGCGGCTTCCGGTTGCCGCTCCCGGCCGGTCCGTCCCGCCGGGTGACCGTGGCTTTCGCCGGCGACGACGATCTCGACGCCTCGCGGCGCCCCGCTCTCGCCATGCGGGTGCGCGGCGGGCTCTCGCTGGCGGTGGCGCCGAGCCGACTTCGTACCGGCGAGTCGATTGCCCTCTGGGGGCGCGTCCGCGCCCGCGGCGCGCCGC
>DASTYR010000202.1:0-5398 GCA_035764795.1 Solirubrobacterales bacterium
TTCTTGCACTCGGCGACGATCCCGCCGACGGTCACCCAGGAGCCGTCGGGCTTGCTGGCCAACTCGGCAAGACCGCAGTCGACCCGGGCCCGCAAGGCGTCGCGCACTTCGGACAGGGGATGCGACGACAGATAGGTCCCCAGCGTCTCCTTCTCCATCGCCAGCAGCTCGCGCCGGTCGAACTCGACTGCCGAGATCGGCGGCCGGTGTTGCGAGGCGGTGGGACCGCCGCGCTGCTCGCCGCCGCCACCGAAGTCGAAGATCGAGCCCTGTCCGAGCTGGGCGTCCTCCTGCGCCTTCTGACCCGCCGATTGCGCCGCCGGAAGCGCCTCGAGCATCCCTTTGCGGGTTGCTTCGGTCGAGTCCAGCGCCCCGCACTTGATCAGGCATTCGATCGCGCGTTTGTTGACCGCACGGGCGTCGACCCGCTCGCAGAAGTCCCAGATCGACTCGATCGGCGCTTCCTCGCGGGCGCGCAGGATCGCCTCGACGGCAGCGTGCCCGACGTTCTTGACCGCGTCGAGTCCGAAGCGGATCGCGCTCGCGGAGACGACGAAGTCGTGGCCGGACTCGTTGACGTCGGGCGGCAGCACCTCGATCCCCATCTCCTCGCAGCGATTGACGAAGAAGGGCACCTTGTCTTTGGTGTTCATCACCGAGGAGATCACCGCCGCCATGTACTCGGCCGGGTAATTGGCCTTGAGGTAGGCGGTTCGGTAGGCGATCAAGGCGTAGCAGGCGGCGTGGGACTTGTTGAACGAGTAGTCGGCCGCCGCCTCCATCAGCGACCACATGTCCTTCGCCACCTTGGCGGCCGTCCCCGAGGCCTCCATCCCCTCGAGGAATTTGGCCTTCATCGTCGCCATCAGGTCGCGCTTCTTCTTGCCGATCGCCTTGCGCAGGTCGTCGGCCTCGGCCGGGCTGAAACCGGCCATTCGCTTGGCGATCTCCATCAGCTGCTCCTGGTAGAGGACGCAGCCGTAGGTCGGTTCGGTGATCGGCCGCAGCCGCTCGTCGGGGTAGGTGACCGAGGCGGGATTGCGCTTGCCCTTGGCGTACGCCGGTATGTAGCTCATCGCACCCGGCCGGTAGAGGGAGACGAGGGCGACGATGTCGTCGAACTCGGTCGGCTGCACCTTCTTCATCGCCTCGCGCATGCCCTCGGACTCGAGCTGGAAGACACCGGTTCCGTCGCCGCGCGAGAGCATCTCGAAGGTCTTGGCGTCGTCCATCGGAATCGAGGCGATGTCGAGCTCGACGCCACGCGAGCGGCGCACGATCTCGACCGCGTCCTCGATCACGTCGAGGTTGCGCAGGCCGAGGAAGTCCATCTTCAGCAGCCCGATCTCCTCGATCGGCCCCATCGAGTACTGGGTGACGACCTTGTACTGGCGCTCTCCCTTCGTGCCGCCGTTGCCGTTGGCCGCTGCGGCGCCCCGGTCCTCGGCCAGCTGCAGCGGCACGATCTCCTGCAGCGGCCGATCGGCGATCACGACCGCGGCCGCGTGGATCGAGTTGTTGCGGATGATCCCCTCCAAGCCCTGGGCGACGTCGAGGATCTTCTTCGCGTCGGGCTCGGAGTCGTAGGTCCGTTTCAGCTCCTGTCCCGGCTTGAGGCACTCCTTGAACGAGGGGTTGCGACCGAGGATCGGCTCCGGGATCTGCTTGGCGAGCCGGTCGCCGGTGCCGTAGTCGTAGCCGAGCACCCGCGCCGCGTCGCGGGTGGCGGCGCGCGGCGCCATCTTGCCGAAGGTGACGATCTGGGCGACCGACTCGCGACCGTATTTCTCGCCGACGTAGCGGATCACCCGCTCGCGGCCGCGCACCGAGAAGTCGATGTCGATGTCGGGCATCGATTTGCGTCCCGGGTTGAGGAAGCGCTCGAACAGCAGGTCGTTCTCGAGCGGGTCGAGGTCGGTGATGTCGAGGCTGTTGGAGACGATCGAGCCGGCGGCCGAGCCGCGCCCGGGGCCGACCGCGATGCCGTTCTCCTTGGCGAAGCGGATGAAGTCCCAGACGATCAGGAAGTAGGACGAGAAGCCCATCTCCTCGATCACGCCGAGCTCGAACTCGAGTCGCTCGACCGCCGCGGCCGGCGGCGGATCGCCGTAGCGGGCGCGCAGGCCCTCGCCGGCGATCCGTCGCAGCATCTCCTCGGGCTCGGAGCCGTCGGGAGTCGGATATCGGGGCAGCAGCAGCTTGCCCAGCTCGATCTCGATCTCGCAGCGTTCGGCGATCTCCACCGTGCTGGCGACCGCCTCCGGCCACTCGGCGAACGCCTCCCCCATCTCCTCATTGCTCTTGAGGAAGAACTCGTTGGTGTCGAAGCTGAGCTTTGGTGCCTCCAGGGTCGACTTCGTCTGCACGCAGAGCAGCGCCGCGTGGTTGTCGAAGTCCTCGCGGCGCAGGTAGTGGACGTCCGCCGTGCCGACCAGCGGTCGCCCCAGCTCACGGGCGAAGCGGACGATCCCCTCGTTGGCCTTGTCCTGCTCGTCGATCCCGTTCTTCTGCACCTCGAAGTAGACCTGCTCGGAGCCGAAGACCTGGACCAGGTCGTCGAGGTGGGCGCGGGCGTCGTCTGCCCGCTCTTCGACGAGGCGGCGGCAGAAGCGCGACTGCAGGCAACCGGTGAGGGCGATCACGCCCTCCGCATGAGCGGCCAGGAGATCCATGTCGACGTTGGCCTTGCCGCGCGAGAAGCCCTCGAGGAAGCCCGCCGAGGTGAGCTTGACCAGATTGGCGAAGCCGGCGTCGTTCTCGGCCAGCAGAGTCAGGTGGTTGCGCTCGTACTTGGGCTTCTCCTTGACCGCCTCGACGTCGTCGACGAGGTAGGCCTCGAGACCGGCGATCGGCTTGACCCCATGCTTCTTGCAGGCTTTGTAGAGGTCAACTGCACCGTTCATCACGCCATGGTCGGTCAGCCCCAGCGCCGGCTGGCCCAGCTCCGCGACCCGTGCCGCCATCGCGTCGATCTTGCAAGCGCCGTCGAGCAGCGAGTACTCGCTGTGGGCGTGGAGATGGACGGCGGTGGGCATGCTCACGGACCGGGCGATCATGCCAATCGAGGCAGATGGCAATGGTGACGAAAGGCGCGCGTTGCGGTCTAAACCGAAACGGAGCGAAGTCATAAATTCGACCTAAAAGCCGGCGGAGGGAACGCGATACCGGACTAACATCGAATTGCGATGGAGGCCGGCAACGGAGCTTCAGGAGAGGGGCGCGTACTCGTCGTCGAGGACGACGAGGAGATCGCCGCGGTGCTGCGCCGCTCCCTTCGCATGGAGGGCTACGACGTGCGCGGCGCCGGCGACGGCGTCGAGGCGCTCGACGTTGCCACTGCCTACGTGCCGGATCTCGTCGTGCTCGATCTAGGGCTGCCGCGGATGGACGGGGTCGAGGTCTGCCGGCGACTGCGCGCCGAGAGCGACGTCCCGATCCTGATGCTGACCGCGCGGACGGAGACGGGGGACCGCGTCGACGGCCTCGACAGCGGCGCCGACGACTATCTCGTCAAGCCGTTCGAGCGCCAGGAGCTGCTGGCGCGAATCCGGGCGCTTCTGCGACGCCGACCGCCGCGCGGCGCCGCCTCGCTGCAGGTCGCCGACCTGACGCTGAACCCGGCCACTCGCGAGGTGCGCCGCGGCGAGCGCGAGATCGAGCTCACCAACCGCGAGTTCGAGCTGCTCGAGTTCCTGATGCGCAACGAGCGCCTCGTCGTCTCGCGCGAGCGCCTCCTCGACGAGGTCTGGGGCTACGACCCTGCGGCGGCGACCAACACGATCGACGTCTTCATCTCCAACCTGCGCCGCAAGCTCGAGGAAGGCGACGAGAAGCGCCTTTTGCACACCAAGCGCGGCGCCGGCTACGTGCTGCGTGGATGAAGCTCGACCCGCGCAGCTGGCCGGTACGGTGGCGACTCGCCGCAACCTCCGCCGCGCTGACGCTGGCGATCCTGCTGGTCTTCGGCGCGGTCATCGGCGGCGTCGCCACCGAGCGCATCCGCAGTGACTTCAACCGCGAGGTGGAAGGCGCCGCCCAGACGCTTGCAGCGGAACTGCGGATCGTCAACACGCCGACCGGCTCCTACCTGACCGAAGGGCCCGGCCTCGACGACTTCGCGCTGTCCAACGACGCGACGATCCGCATCTTCACCGCCGAAGGCGTGCTGCTGACCCAGAACGAGGGCGCTGCCGACCTCGGTCCGCCGCGGGAAGGCACGCGTCAGGTCGACGGGATGCGCGTGGCGACGAGCCGGATCGGCGGCGGCGAAGGCACCCTGACCGGCTACGTCCAGTACGCCCGCGACGTCGGTCACGTCGACTCGACGATCGAGCGGCTTTGGCTGTTCATTGCGGCCGGGGTCCTCGGCGGCACGCTGCTGGCGATGCTGGCGGGAATAGCGATCGCGCGGCGGGCAATGCAGCCGATCTCGACCCTGACCGCCACCGCGCGCAAGATCGCCGAGACCGGCGACCCCTCGAGCCGCATGCCGCAGCCGCCCGGCGAGGACGAGGTCGCCGAGCTGGCACAAACGCTGGAGGAGATGCTGCGGCCGCTGCGCCGGCAGCGAGACTTCGTCGCCGACGCCTCGCACGAGCTGCGCACCCCGCTGACCAGCGTGATCGCCAACCTCGAGCTGCTGCAGGCCTCGCTGAACGAGGCCGGCAGCGAGGAGGAGCGAGCGATGACCGAATCCGCACTGCGCTCGTCTCACCGGATGAGCCGCCTGGTCGGCGATCTGCTGCTGTTGGCCCGCGCCGACGCCGGCAGGATCGGCGCCCGCACGCGCTGCGACTTTGCCGAGATCGCGCGGAACGCGGCGGCGGAGGTCGCCCCGACGGTCGGCGAACGCGAACTGCGCCTGCGCGCCACGGGGCCGCTACCGGTTGACGGCAATCCCGATGAGCTGCACCGGCTCGTCCTCAACCTGCTCGACAACGCGGTGCGCCACACGCCGCCGGGCTCGACGATCGAGCTGGGCGCGCGCCGCGACGGATCACGGGCGGTCGTCGAGGTAGCCGACGACGGGCCCGGGGTTTGCTCCAGCCTCCGTGGGCAGATCTTCGACCGCTTCGTGCGAGGCGACGGTCCCGCCGACACCGCCTCGCGCGGTGGCAGCGGTCTCGGCCTGGCGATCGTCAAAGCCGTCGCCCGCTCTCACGGTGGCGACGCCGAAGTAGCCGAGTCCAAGCTGGGCGGCGCCCTCTTCCGAGTGCGCCTGCCGGTGGGCGCAGCTCAGACCTCGACGACCACCGGCAAGATCATCGGCCGCCGCCGCAGCTTGTCGTAGACGAGCCGGGCGATTGCGTCGTGCAGGTCCTCCTGGATCAGGTGCACCTCGCGGGTACCCGCCTCGGCGGCATCCTCAAGGCCGTCCTCGACGACGTCCTGTAGCTCT
>DASTYR010000203.1:0-9718 GCA_035764795.1 Solirubrobacterales bacterium
CTGGGGGCCACCCGCGGAGCGGCCGATCCACCGCGTGCTTTGGGAGGGCCGGCTTGGCGACCCGCACGCCGAAGAGATCGACGCCGGTCTGCTGGAGATCGAGGTGGACGACGTGCTCGCCGCCCTTGCCGACTTGCGCCCGGCGTTGGCGGCGTGAGCGGAGGCGGCGACCACGACCACGACCGCGCCGAGGTCGGCGTCGTCATCGCCACCCGCGACCGCCGTGAGGTGCTGCTCTCGACGTTGACGCGGCTGCGGGCGCTGCCGGAGAGCCCCCCGATCGTCGTCGTCGACAACGCTTCCCGCGACGGGACGGCGGCCGCCGTGGCCGAGCGCTTCCCAGCGGTCGAGCTGCTCTCGCTCGACCGCAACCGCGGCGCGGCGGCCCGTAATTTCGGTGCCGAACTGCTCGCCACGCCCTATGTCGCCTTCAGCGACGACGACTCCTGGTGGAACGCCGGCTCGCTACGACGCGCTGCCGAGCTCTTCGACCGCTTCCCCTCGCTCGGCCTGCTGGCGGCGCGCATCCTGGTCGGTCCCGAGCGCCGGCTCGACCCAACCTCGGCTCAGATGCGCGCGGCGCCTGCGCCGGGGTTGCCGGGGCCGCGCGTGGTCGGGTTCGTGGCCTGCGGGGCGCTGGTGCGCCGCAGCGCCTTCCTCGGCGCGGGCGGGTTCTGCGAGCGCTTCGGCATCGGCGGCGAGGAGCGATTGCTGACGATCGACATGGGCACCGCCGGTTGGGACCTCTGCTACGCGGGGGAACTGGTCGCCGTCCATGCTCCCGACGGCGGCGCCCGACCCGGTCGCCCCTGGCGCGAGCGGCGCAACGACCTATGGACCTCGTGGCTACGGATGCCGGCGGGAGAGGCGCTGACCGACACGTGGAGGCTCGCTCGCGAAGGGTTTGGCGACCGGACCGCCTGGGAGGCGCTGCTCGCCGCCCTGCCGGGTTTGCCCTGGGCCCTGCGGCGGCGCCGTGCCGTCTAAGGCGCTGACCGCAGCGACGTTCTAGCGGCTCTCGACCGGTGGCGCGAAGGGAAGCTTGGCATCGAGGCCGGTGATCGCCAACACACGCCGTACCTCAGGAGCGGGACTGGGGACGACCTGGAGGCTATTGCCGAGTCGATTGTGAGCCGCGACCAGGATCGCAATCCCAGTCGAGTCGATGAACTCGAGCTCGCTGAGGTCGATCCTCAGTGGTGCCCCTAACGCCTCGAGCCGCTCGAGCTCCGCCGAGACGCTGTCGGCGTTCGCCAAGTCCAGCTCCCCGGCCAGCGCCAGCGTGGACATGGAGCCCTCTTCGATCACCCGCAGCTTCAGGATTCCGACCTGCGTCTCGCCCTCCTTCCCCAAGAAAGGCACTTTAGACCTCCATCGACCTTTCGTCCACTTTTCGCTGGCTATTCGGTCTGAACCGCGACCTGCAGTTTTTCGTCTTCCTGCTGCTGACGATCTGGTTGCTTCGGAAAGGCTCGCCGGAGTCCAAGAAGGAGGAGGAGCTGGGCCGCGAGTCCGGATCGGAGCAGCAAATCGGATTTCCTCGCGGTCGGCGCCCTCGCCGTTTTTCGCGATTTACCTGCGCCAGCGCGGATCGCCCGAGTCGAAGCCGGTCGGCGCCGCCCACACCGGTACCGGCCTCGAGGGCTAGCCACCGGGGCTGACGGGCCTAGAACAGGGCTTGGACCGACCGGAATCGGCCCGTCGGCGGGTTTCCGCCTAGCCGCGACGGGAATACGCCAGGGGTGGGGATACGAGTCGCAGTCGTAGGAGCAACCGGCAACGTCGGCACGAGCGTGCTGGCGGCGCTGGCCGAGGAGTCACAGGTAGAGGAGATCGTCGGCATCGCCCGCCGCCTGCCCGAGGTCGAGCTGCCGAAGACGCGTTGGGTCGAGGGCGACGTCAACGAGGGGCTGGCCGACGCCTTTCGCGGCGCCGACGCGGTCGTCCACCTTGCCTGGGCGATCCAGCCGTCGCGCGACGAAGCGACGCTGGAGCGGATCAACGTCGAGGGCAGCGCCCGGGTCTTCGAGGCCGCCGCTGCCGCCGGCGTTCCGGCCCTCGTCTACGCCTCCTCGGTGGGTGCGTACGGACCCGGTCCGAAGGACCGTGCGGTCGACGAGTCGTGGCCCACCACGGGGATACCGACCTCCTTCTACTCGCGCCACAAGGCGGCGGTTGAGGCGCTGCTCGACGACTTCGAGTCCCGTCATCCCGAGGTCCGCGTTGTCCGGCTGCGTCCGGCGCTCATCTTCAAGGGCGAGGCCGCCAGTGAGATCCGCCGCCTCTTCGTCGGGCCTTTTCTGCCCAGTTTCCTGGTCCGGCCCGGACTGATCCCCGTCGTGCCGCGGATTGCCGGCCTGCGTTTCCAGGCGGTGCACTCGCGCGACGTCGGCGAGGCCTATCGGCAGGCGGTCGTGCGCGAGGTGCGCGGCGCCTTCAACCTGGCCGCCGAGCCGGTGCTCGATCCCGAGCGGCTCGCCGAGGCACTCGACGCGCGGCCGCTCGACGTGTCGCCGCGGGTTGTGCGGGCGCTGACCGACTGGAGCTGGAAGCTGCGCCTGCAGCCTTCGCCGCCCGGCTGGCTCGACATGGCGCTGCGCGTGCCGCTGATGGACAGCAGCCGTGCCCGCGCCGAGCTCGGTTGGCAGCCCCGAATCGATGGCGTGGAAGCGTTGCTCGAGCTGCTGGAGGGGATCAGGCACTCGCAGGGCATGGAGACGCCGCCACTGGCCCGTGAGACCGGTGGACCGGCACGGCTGGGAGAGTTGCGCAGCGGCGTGGGCGCTCGCCAGTGAGCGGGCGGACGAGGCGGGGTTTCGGCCGGCGCTCAGTCGCGCAGGGCGGTCAGCGCCGCGTCACGCTGTTCGTGCAGCCTGATCGAGGATTCGACGCCGGTGATCTTCAGCAGCCGTCGCACTTGGTGGTTGACGCAGCAGAGGACGAGCTGTCCCTTGCCGCCGGCGCCGCCGTCGCGGTCGAGCCGCTGCCAGGTACGGACGATCAGGGCGATCCCGGTCGAGTCGATGAATTCGCACTTGGAGAGGTCGAGCATGATCGCGACCTCCTCATCGTCGAGCGCCTCGTCGAGCGCCGCTTCCAGCTCCGGGGCGGTGTTCATGTCCAGCTCGCCGCGGACCGTGAAGACGCAAATCCCGCCGTCGAGCTCCTCGCTCTGAACGTCAAAAGGCGCCGGACTCACGCTCGCGATGCTATCGAACGCGGTCCTTGCGCCGATGGGTTTCGCCCGCAGACAGCAGGGGTACCGATGGGCACGAGAGCCGGGCGATTATGCTCGGCGTCGCGGGAACCGAGTCTCCCCGCGGGGAATGCGCTCCATGGCAGATAGCCCGACGATCAGCGATAGGCCGAGGGGGCTTCAGATGATGCTGCCCGCAAAGGCGGAGAACGTCGCCGTCATCCGCCACGCCCTCGCGGGCCTGGCCGAGGAGATCGGCATGGACGAACCCGGCCTCGCGGACCTCAAGACCGTCGTCACCGAGGCCTGCATGAACGTCGTCGTGCACGCCTACCCGGGCGAGCCGGGCCCCCTCAGCGTCGAAGCTACGCCCGACCCCGAGGGGCTGACCGTCGTCGTCCGCGACAAGGGCTCCGGCATGCGGCCTCAAGCCGACATGGAGCCCGAGCAGCCGAGCTTGCGGCTCGGCCTCTCGCTCATCGCCGCCCTGTCCAGCAGCTTCGCGATCTCGGGCGGGCTCGACCAGGGCACCGAGGTGACGATGCGCTTGCCCCTGCAGGGGGGCGGTGCCAACGGGCGCGGCGATCGCGTCTCGCTGGAGCCGGCGGGAGGCGACACCACCGAGCTGATCACCGATCGGCCCGAGCTGCTGGCACCAGTGCTGGCCCGGGTCGTCGGCGCCCTCGCGGCCCGCCGCGACCTCACGGTCGACCGCGTCTCGGACGCCGTCCTCGTCACCGACGCGATCGCCGCCGCGGCGCCGGCGCGCTTCGCCGACGGTCGCGTCCGTCTCGGTCTTGACGAGCGTGAGGGGGGAATCGAGCTGCGGCTCGGGCCGATGGAGCCCGGCGCTGCCGAACGGATCCGCGAGGAGCTGGAAGTGCCGGACGTCGGTGGCTCCCTGGAGGCGCTCGCCGACGAGCTCACCGTCGATCAGTCCGACGGCGGCGAGTACCTCGTCATTCGCTTTGCTGTTGCTCCCTGATCTGCTCGCGGATTCGAGCCAGCGCGCGGCGCAGGATGCGAGATACGTGCATCTGCGAGTGGCCGATCCGCTCGGCGATCTGTGACTGCGTCATGTCCTCGGCGAAGCGGAGTTTGAGCACCAGCCGCTCGCGCTCGTCGAGGTAAGGCAGAGCGGCGTCGAGGGCGATCCTTCCCTCGACCAGGTCGAAGCCCTCGTCCTCGGCGCCGACCCACTCGGCCGGCGGCGCCTCGTCGCCGTCCTCGGCGCCGGCCGGCCGGTCGAGCGAGAGCGGGCGGCGGTTGTGGTTGGCCTCGAGCACTTCGAGCACGTCGGTCTGCTCGACCTCGAGCCGTGCAGCGATCTCGGCCACCGAGGGCGAGCGCTGCAGCTCCTTGGTCAGCTCGGTGATCGCTTTGTCGACTTCCGCCATCAGGTCGTGGAGGCCGCGCGGCACCCGAACCGTCCAGACGCGGTCGCGGAAGTGGCGTTTGAGCTCGCCGAGGATGGTCGGCGAGGCGAAGGCGGTAAAGGGAATCTCGCGCTGGGGATCGAAACGGTCGATCGCGTTGATCAGGCCCAGGTTGGCGACCTGAAGGAGGTCGTCGAACGACTCGCTGGCGCCGCGGTAGCGGAGGGCGAGCCGCTTGGCGAAGGGCAGGTTGCGGCGTACCAGCTCCTCGCGGATCGCCGGGTCGCGGGTCTGCGCGAAGCGCCGCCACAGCTCGGCTTCGCCCGCCAGCCGCTCGCCCGTCCCCGGACTGGGCGTTGGCTCTACTTCCTCTCCTGGCCGCTGGGCTGGCATGGTGACGGTGGGACGGTACCTGGAATGTCCAACCGCCCCTAGAGCCTTCAACGGGCCGTGCGGTCGTCTGTAAGTCCCCTTCGGGACGGATCCCCTTCGGGACGGACGCCATCCCGATACCCGGCTGGGCGGCGGTGAAAACCCGGCAGGGAGCGGCCAGAACCCGGCGCCGACTAGGCTCCATGCGGCTTCCAAATCGACGAAGAGGAGACGCAAAGATGGCTTTCTCGGTTCCCGACCTTCCCTACCCCTACGACGCGCTCGAGCCCCACATCGACGAGGCGACGATGCGCGTCCACCACGACAAGCACCACCAGGCCTACGTGGACAAAGCGAACGCCGCGCTGGAGGGGACCGAGTGGGCCGACCGCGACGTCGAGGACGTCCTGCGCAACCTCTCCGGCCTGCCCGCTGACAAGCAGGGCCCGGTCCGCAACAACGCCGGCGGCCACTCCAACCACACCCTCTTCTGGCAGATGCTGAGCCCCGACGGTGGCGGCGCCCCGAGCGGCGAGCTGGCCAGCGCGATCGACGAGAAGTTCGGCTCCTTCGACGCTTTCAAGGGCGAGTTCAAAGAAGCCGGCATCGCCCGCTTCGGCTCAGGCTGGGCCTGGCTGGTCAAGGACGACTCCGGCCTTGCTGTCGTCTCCACTGCCAACCAGGACTCGCCGATCTCGGACGGCCAGGTGCCGCTGCTCGGCTGCGATGTCTGGGAGCACGCCTACTACCTCAAGTACCAGAACAAGCGCCCGGAATACATCGACGCCTTCTGGAACGTCGTCAACTGGGACTACGTGGCGCAGCGGTACGCCGGGTAGGCGGGGGAGGCGGGTCCGGTAGGGGTTTCGCTTAACTTTTTCCGAAGACCGTCTGGGGCTGTCCGCTAGCCGCGGCGCGGAAAAAGTACAAGACGCTCCACCCCTACCGGACCCGCCTCGCACGGCGCTCGATCGCCCCTAGCCGCGCATCGGACATTCGCCCCACCAGAGGGGGGTCAAAGTCGGATGCGTGGGGAGGTGGCCTCGCTTTTAGGCCGTAGCTGCAGGACGAGCAGCCTCGGGGAGCGTGCGAAGGTCGGTGCCCTCCTTCGGCGGGACCTTGCTCATCGCGTGCTCGGCGAGGGCGGTGATGGTGAGGCTGGGGTTGACGCCGACGTTGGCGGGGACCGCGGCGCCGTCGCAGACCAGCAGGTTCTGGTAGCCGAAGACCTGCTGGTCGGCGTCGACGACGCCGTCCTCGGGGCCGTGGCCGATCACGGCGCCGCCGAGGATGTGGGCGGTGGTCGGGATGTTGAAGAGCGCCTCGGTCATCGAGCTCTGGGCGACGCCGCCGGTTCGCTTCGCCAGCCATTCGGCTGCCTCGTTGGCGACCGGGATGAAGGTCGGGTTGGGTTTCTCGGGATCCTGCTCGGTCTGCAGTCGCACCTCGCCGGAGCGCTTCAGCTTTGGCCGCAGCGCGATCGCGTTGTCGAGGGTCTGCATGACGAGCAGGATGATCGTGCGGCGCGACCAGCCCTGCGGCCACAGCGTCTTGGCGAAGCGGACCGGGTGGCGGAGGATCTGGGCGAGCAGCTTCAGCGGTCGCGTCGCCCGCGTGCCGTCGCCGACCAGCAGCGTGTAGAGGGTGCTCATTGAGTCGCCGGCGTGGCCGTAGCTGACCGTCTCGATGTGCGTATGCGGGTCGGGGTAGATGCTGGAGCTGATCGCCACCCGCTTGGTCAGGTCACCCGGGTAGTCCTCGGGGACGGTGACCGCGAGGATCATCTCGCTGTTGGTCCGCACCAGCTCGCCGAGGCGAGATGAGACACGGGGCAGCGAGCCGCCGAGGCGGCAGCGCTGCAGCAGCTTGTTGGTGCCGAGGGCGCCGGCGGCGACGACGACGCCGCGGGCGGTGACGGTGCGCCTCCCGCGCCCCCGCAGCATGCCGGAGCGCTCGCTCGTCACGGCGTAGCCGTCGCTGCCGTCGGCGGCGCCGAGCGGGCGGATGTCGGTGACGAGACGGTCGGAGGTGACCGTCGCGCCGTGGCGTTCGGCGAACCAGAGGTAGTTCTTGACCAGCGTGTTCTTGGCGCCGACCGGGCAGCCGACCATGCAGCGGCCGCAGTGGGTGCAGCCAGTGCGCTGGGGGCCCTCGCCGCCGAAGTAGGGATCGTCGACCGTCTTGCCCGCCTCGCCGAGGAAGACTCCGATCGGAGTCTTGGTGTAGGTGTCCCCGACGCCGATCTCCTCGCCGAACTCGCGCAGGAGCTGGTCGGCGTCGTCGTCGTCCTCGTGGACGACAACGCCGAGCATCCGCTGCGCCGTCTCGTAGTGAGGCGCGAGCGCCCGCTCCCAGTCCTCGAGGTCTCCCCACTGCGGGTCCTCGAAGAAGGGCTTGGGGGGCACGTAGAGCGTGTTGGCGTAGCCGAGGCTGCCGCCGCCGACGCCGCTGCCGCTGACCACGGCGACGTCCTTGAAGGTGCTGAGGCGGAAGATCCCGCGCAGGCCCAGTCGCGGCGCCCAGAAGTAGCGACGAAGGTCCCAGGTCGACTTGGGGAAGTCATCGTCACCAAAGCGCTTGCCGCACTCGATTACGGCGACCGAGTAGCCCTTTTCAGCGAGGCGCAGGGCGGAGACCGAGCCACCGAAGCCCGACCCGACGACGATCCAGTCGTAGTCGTAGGTCACGGCCCGGTGCCTCTCGGCTTAAGCCTCGCCCGGCTCTAGCGGACGGAAGTCGCTGGTGCGGGCGCCGCAGACGGGGCAGAACCAGTCCTTGGGGATGTCCTCGAAGGCGGTTCCGGGCGGGATGCCGCCGTCGGGATCGCCGATCGCCGGGTCGTAGATGAACCCGCAGCTCTCGCAGATCCACAGGGTCGCTTCCTTGGTCGCCTCCATGCCTACAGCTTATGGGAGTCAGTCTTTGTCGAAGCTGACCGCGACCGGCTCGCGCTGCGAGGCATCCTCGATCTCGAAGAACTCGCGCTTCTCAAAGCCGCCCTGGCTGGCGATGACCGAGCCCGGAAACTGTTCGATATCGGTGTTGTAGGCCTGCACGTTGGAGTTGTAGATCCGCCGCGCCGCCTGGATTTCGTCCTCGAGCTGGGTCAGGTTGCGGGTCAACTGCTGGAAGTTCTCGGTCGCGCGCAGCGTCGGATAGTTCTCGGCGACGGCGCGCAGGTCGGTCAGCGCGCCGGTCAGCTTCTGCTCGGCCTGGGCAGTGTCGCCGACGCTCTGCGCCGACATCGCCTCGGCCCGCGCTTTCGTCGCCTTCTCGAAGACCTCGCTCTCGTGGGTCGCGTAGCCCTTCACCGTCTCGACCAGGTTCGGCACGAGATCGTGGCGGCGCTTGAGCTGGATGTCGATCCCGCTCCACGACTCGTCGACGCGATTGCGCGCGGCGATGATCGAGTTGCGCTTGCCGATGAAGTAGAGGACCGCGATGACGACGATCGCGACGACCACGATGATGGCGATGGTCACGCAGCCATCCTACCTGCCTAGGATCGCCGCATGAGCGCAAAGGCCGAAGCCGGCGAATGGGCCGAGATTGTGCAGCGTTACGGCCAGCGCAACGGGCTCGCCTATGAGCCGGTTGGCGGCATCAACCCGAAGGACGGGCCGGTGGCTCTCTGCGTGGGCGGCACGAACCGGCTCACCGGCGAGCTGGTCGAAGGGTTCTGGGGCTCCTGCTGCGACGCCGACGAGCGCGAGGTCGGCGGCTTCCTCTCCAAGGCCGTGCTGCCGAGCGCACTGCTCGCCAAGGCCCATATGCCGGACCTGGCCAGGGTGGTGCCCGCCTTCAACGTCGAGTCGCTCGAGGGGCACGAGCGGTTGACGCAGCGCTTCGGCCGTAGGGTCGAGTTCGAGTCGATCGAGTTCAACCGCCGCTTCCAGGCCACGGTGCCGCGCGAGTACGACCCGCTCGCCTTGCGAGAGCTCTTCAGCCCCGGCTTCCTCAGCTGGACGACGACGATGACCGGCGAGATCGATTTCGGCGTCAACGACCGCCAGCTCTGGTTCCTCTGGCAGCTGCGCGAGCGCAGCGAGGCGGAACTGGCGGAGGCGCTGCGCAACGCGGGCCGCCTGTTCGAACGACTGCAGGGGGAGATGGACGAGAGCGGCGTGCACACCTATCCGCCCGGCCCCTGGCACGCCGGGCTGGAGCCGTTCCCAGCGACCTAAAGGATGAGTGCTCCCTTTCCGTCTCTATAGAACGGAAAGGGAGCACTCGCATCGTCAGGTCGGGTAGTCGGGGTCGCCCGGCAGGGTGACGCGGTGGTCGTCTTTGGTGCCGACCACCTTGGGGAGGATCGGCTCGACCCTGCGATCGCGATAGGCCTCGATCGCCTGCTCGGAGGTTCTGAACTCAGAGAGGGTCCCGAGCTGGTGGACGGTGGGGAAGGCGAGGACAAGGTCGCCGGCCGCCTGCGCCTCCAGCGCCGCCGCCGGCTCGAACCAGGCGGCCTCGACGGTCTCGACGCCGTCCGGCTGTGGCGGCGTATGGGCGGGCGCGAGGGCGAGGAAGAACCAGGCGTCGAAGCGCCGCGAGATCACCTCCGGCGTTATCCAGCGTGAGAACAGCACCAGCTCCTCGTCGGCGGGCAGCTCGATTCCCGCCTCCTCGCGCAGCTCCCGCACCGCGCAGGCCCGGTAGGCCGCCTCGCCGTCCCCGTCGCATTCGTCCAGCCCTCCTCCGGGGAACACCCAGACACCGGGCATGAACCTCGCCTTCTCGGTCCGCTTGAGAAGCAGCACCTCCAACGCCCGGTCCT
>DASTYR010000204.1:0-6601 GCA_035764795.1 Solirubrobacterales bacterium
ACGGGGTCGAGGATCTGCTCAAGCGGCTTTATGGGTTCGATGCCGCCAAAACGCGGCTGCGAGCTGCAATCCAGGCGGCGCCAGCCACGTCCGAGGCGAAGATGGACGACGCAGCAAAGTCACTGATGAGCCTTGAGACGAAGTTCAGCAAGCAGATGGACATCATCGAGAGGGTGGCCTGGCTGGTCAACAGGATCCATGGCTGGTTATGGACGGCGGCGCCGCCGTGGAGCCAGTTGGGAGTCACCCTGGGTTACATGAGCGCGACCGCATATGTCGTCTTCTCTGGTGGCGACTACGCCGACTGGGGCGATGAAGACGGCGGCCTCGTGAATTTTGTACCCGGCATAGAGTCGATTGTCGCGGACGCCCTAAGGTAGGAATTCGAAGCAAGGGACGCGCGCGTAGCGTGTGTTTCGACCTGGCTCTCGAGCACCTCTAGACCTCGGTCGAGGCCGCCGAGAGACGTCGCGCCCGCCGGTACTGGAACCGCCCGGAACGTCGAGGCCGGCAGCAGTAGGCGGAAGGCGATGCGCCCCTCGCGGTCGTAGCCGGTCACGAGGGGGTTGTCCCCCCAGCTGACGATCCAGCCGCCCCCCTCGAGCGGCCGGGCCGAGCCGCAGCAGTGGCTGGTCGTGATCCGCGGATCGTTCAGTTGCCCCAGGTAGGTCGCGGTGTTCTTGCCGAGATCGAGACGGTAGGAGACGACGCGGGGGCGGCGCGGGCGGTCCTTCCCGTTGTCGTAGACGCTGATGTCGCCGTCCTCGTCGACACGGGCGTCGTGCTGACCGCCGAACAGCTTCGCGGCGGGGTCACCGACGATCCGCAGCGAATCGGCCGTCTCGGTGCCGCCCAACTTCCAGCGGATGTCGCCGGTCGAGCGCTCAATCCCGTAGATCGCATCGGTGTGGCGCATCGATACGACGACTTCGTCCGGCCCCCGCGGCTCGATCGAGTTGATGTGGACGGGATCGAAGGTCGCGAGCCCGGGGGGATTGCGCTTGCGGCCGCCCAATACGTTGCGCCACCATCGCCCCGTCTCCCCGAGGTCGATCCTGTCTCGTGAGTTCCATTGCCACACGACTCGGCCGTCGGGATCGATTTCCTGCACCTCGCCGAAGACCGCCAGGGCGTTCTCGGGACCGCCGAAGCGGCTCAGGTTCACTTTCCCGCCGGGTGCGTAGGTGTCGACGAGGACGTTGCCGTTGTTCAGCTCCCGAAACTCGTGCCCGTCGACGATCTCCCCTTTAGTCCTCACCACTCGGACCAGCTCGCCTGAAAGCGAGCGAACCTCATGGGCCATGCGCGGGTCGAGCCCGTAGCCATCGCCGAACGAGCGCGCCCAGGAGACCGTGCCGTCGCTGAGGATCTGGCCCCAGAGTGCCCGCGTGTCAGGGCTGTACCACCAGCGCGGCACGCCCTCGTGATCGAAGACGATCACCCACGGTCGCGCCTCGCGCGACGCCCGGAAGGCGACGACGAAGAGACCCGGCTCGACTGGACGCGACGCCTCGAACTTCCAGCTCGGAAAGTCCGCGGGCAGGCACCGCACGTCATAAGAGCGCCGTTCGTCGCCACTCCTCACCGTCAGGGCGAAGTCTTCCCCAGGCCGCACACCGGGGTCGATCTGCCTGGAATCGACCCGAATCGGCTCGCCGCCGCGTCCGCATCGTGAGACGTAGCGCGTCTCATCGGGATTGAAGCTCGGATACAGGCCGCTGACCGAGACTGAACTCGGGGAACCGGACTCCGTCGCATTGCCGCAGCTGCCGCCCAAGCATGCGGCCGCGATGACGGCGCCGAGCAGCGCTATCGCCATCGCTCTCTGGATCATGCGCCTCTAGCGTCGGGGGCGTGCCGCAGTCGCTCGGCCGGGGCCGGAGGGCGGCCCCGCGCTCATGCCCAATCGCGTGCGTGCGGCGGCGACCGCCGCCGAGCTGGTGCGGCACGCCTTGGCGATCGTCCCGTCGGTCAGCTCGGGGGTTCGCCTGACCTCGAACTCGATCAAGCCGTTGCGCCTGGCTTTGCCGCGAGTCGCGCGACTTTCGTCGCTCGAGGTCGCCTCCTGGGCGGCATCGGCCGCCCGGCCACGCCGGCACGAAAGGCATAAATCACCGTCCGCGGCACGCTCCCAGCTGTCGGGAAGCGGCGCCTCCTGGCCGTCCATCCGGCCGATCGTCACGTCGCAGCCGCTGCAGACCCACTTCTGGGCAAGGGCCGGCCCGCTCATCGAGCCGCACCGCTCTTCGCACGGCGGCGCCGGCGCCGTGGCGCGCCGTGGCGTGAGGCCGTCGACTTCTCGGGGGGGCCGCCGAACTGACGGCTGAGGCCGAGGTCGCCGGCCATGCGTCGCACCTGCTCGGCCTGGTCGGCGAGGACGAAGCTGATGCCTGTGCCCTGCCGTCCGGCACGCCCGGTGCGACCGATCCGGTGCACGTACGCGTCGCCATCGGCCGGCGCGTCGAAGTTGACCACGTGGGTGATGCCGGCGACGTCGATCCCGCGGGCGGCGACGTCGGTAGCGACCAGGGCATCGACCTCTCCGGCCTCGAAGCGGGCCAGCGCACGTTCGCGCTGGCCTTGGCTTTTGTCGCCGTGCATGGCCACCGCAGCGACCTGGCGAGCCTTTAGCCGCTTGACCAGCCGATCGGCACCGCGCTTGGTGCGGACGAAGACCAGCGTGGAGCCTCCATCCGCCTCGCGCAGCTGCTCGATCAGGTGGTCCAGCTTGGCGCTCTGGGAGTCGACGTGGAGAAAGCGGTGCTCGATGTCGGCCTTGGCGGTTGGCTCTGGGTGATGGGTGTGGCGACGGGCGTCCTTCGTGAAGGCGGCGGCGACCTTCCCGGTCGCCCCCTCCAGGGTCGCCGAGAAGAACATGGTTTGGCGACGGTCCGGAGTCTGGGCGACGATCCTGCTCACCGCCGGCTTGAAGCCCATGTCGAGCATGCGGTCCGCCTCGTCGAGGACGAGGATGCGGACCCGGTCGAGCGAGACGTCGCCGCGTGCGATCAGGTCCTCGAGCCGGCCGGGGGTGGCGACGAGCACGTCGGCCCGGCGCGCTGCCTTGACCTGCGGGCCGAAGCCGACGCCGCCGTAGACGGCGGCGATCCGCAGCCCCCGGGCCTCGGTCAGCGAGCGCAGCTCGGCGACGATCTGGCCGGCCAACTCGCGGGTGGGGGCGAGGACGAGTGCCGAGACGTGCCCGGCGTCGGGGTCGAGGCGATCGACCAATGGCAGCCCGAAGGCGAGCGTCTTGCCTGAGCCGGTAGGCGATTGAACGAGGAGGTCATGGCCCGCGAGACCGTCGCGAACGACCAGCTCCTGGATCGGAAAGGGGTCGATGATGTCGCGGCGCGCGAGTGCGCGCACCAGCGGCTTGGAGATGCCGAGATCGGCAAACGAAGTGATGTTTGTTGCTCCTTCTTGAGCGTCTAAGGGGAGATCCTGAAGCCCCTAGGCGCCAACGGCAACTGGAGGAGACTGAACCTCTCGGGGTGGCGTGGTGGCCAAACCCGACTCATCTACCGTAGCAGCCGCCGCGGGACGCCGACAATGCTCCGGCGCCCGGCGATCGTGGAGGAGGGCGGATAGCTGACCCGAACGACTGCTCCCTTTCCGTTCTATATGACGGCTAAGGGTGCACTCGTCGAAACGTGAATCGAGGCACGCTCAGCGCCCGAGCCGCGGATCGTCGGCGTCGATCTCCTCGGCGCTGCCGTCGTAGTCGTAGCCGCGATCGGATGGTCCTGCGTCGGGCCCCCCCGAGCGCATCGCCCGGTCGCCCAGGCCGACGACCAGGAAGCGGCGGCCGACGTACGCCCTCATCAGCCGCCGCACGAACGCCCTGCTGGGGGGAATCAGCAGGACCAATCCCACTATGTCCGTGATGAAGCCGGGGGTCAAGAGAAGGGTGCCGCCGACGGCGATCATCAGGCCGTCGGCGACCTCGCGGCCCGGGAAGCGGCGCTCCTGCAGGGCGGCGTTGAAGCGGCGCCAGGCGCCGCGGCCCTGCTGGCGCAGCAGCAACGAGCCGAGCACGGCGTCGGCGAGGAGCAACACAAGCGTGGGGACCAGGCCGATCGCCTGCCCGATCTGCACGATCACGTACAGCTCGACGATCGGGACGACGATGAAGAGCGCGACGAGGAGCGCCATCAGGCGGCCGCGGCGGCCGCCGTCGCGGCACGCTCGAGCTCGGCCAGCGAGTCCTCCATCCCTTCGGCGATGACTTCGACGTCCTCCATCGAGTCGTAGTCGGCCAGCAGGCCGAAGCAGATGCGGCCGTTGTAGCTCATGATCGCCACCGCCAGCGCGTGGTTCGGCGGCAGGAAGGCGACGGGGAAGACCTCTTCCAGCTCGCGGCCGAGCACGTAGAGGGGGATCTGCGGCCCGGGGACATTGGTGACGATCAGGTTGAAGAGGCGGGTCGAGAAGTTGATGCGGGCGGCCTGGGCGAGCAGGGTCGGCGGCGCGAAGTCGTTGAAGCGGGCGATCACCTCGGCCCCGAGCGCCTGCTTGGACCGCTTCAGGCCCTCCATCTGCTCGCTGACCACGCGCAACCGCCGCACCGGGTCCTCGACGTAGACCGGCAGCGGTCCCCGCATCGCCGCCAGTTTGTTGCCGAGCTGGCCGCGCTCGTCCTGAGCGCGGATCGAGACCGGCACCAGTGCCCGCAGCTCGAGGCCCTCGGTGCGGATGCCGCGGCCGTGCATCCAGTTGCGCAGGGCGCCGGTGACGACGGCGAGGACGACGTCGTTGACGGTCCCGCCGAAGGTGTCCTTGATCCGTTTGAAGGTCGCCAGCTCCGAGCGCGCCCAGGTGTAGCGGCGGTGGGGTCCGATCGGCTGGTTGAGCGGGACGTCGGGAGCGGGGTCGGCGAACGCCCCGGCCACCTCGCCGACGCCTTCGAGCGCCTCGACGACCTTGCGCGCGGCAGCGTCGGGGCTGCGCACCGCGGCGACGGCGCGCTCGGCGAGGTGGAGCGGCGCGGCGACGGCGTCGGTGATGCCGCGGGCCAGCAGGTGCGTGCTGCTCGGCGTCGGTTCGGGTTGCCAGCCGTCTTCGACCGGCGCCGGCTCGGGCACCGGCTCGAGGTCGAAGAGCACGGTGCCGATGTCGACGCCCGCGATGCCGTCGACGGCGGCGTGGTGCGTCTTGGTCAGCAGGGCGAAGCGGTCGCGCTCGAGCCCCTGCACCAGCCACATCTCCCAGAGCGGCTTGGAGCGGTCGAGCTGCTGCGAGAAGACCCGCCCGGCGAGTCGCTTCAGCTGTGCCTCACCACCCGGCGCCGGCAGCGCCGTGTGGCGAACGTGGTAGGCGAGGTTGAAGTTGACGTCGTCGGCCCAGAGCGGCCGGCCGGCCTCCAGCGGCGGCACGACGAGCTTCTGGCGGAAGCGTGGCACCTTGTCGAGACGGCCCCGCACGTGCTCGACCAGGTCGACGTATTTGGGCGGCGGGCCCTCGAAGATGAGGATGCCGCCGATGTGCATGTGGCTCGACGAGCTCTCGTTCGTCAGGAACGAGGCGTCGATCGCGGTAAGCCGCTCCAGGTGCGGTCCGGCGGTGCTCATCCCCCAAGGCTAGCCCGGGGAGGGCACGGCGGGTAGGTCCGCGCCACCGGCCGCAAGCTGACCACCGCTACGCTGAGGGGTATGACGACTGCCGTCACGGGTCCCAGCAAGGTGCTGCTCGCCGCGCCGCGCGGCTACTGCGCCGGCGTCGATCGCGCCGTCGAGACGGTCGAACGCGCCCTCAACCTCTACGGCGCGCCGGTCTACGTGCGCAAGGAGATCGTCCACAACAAGCACGTGGTCGAGGAGCTCGCCAGCCGCGGCGCGATCTTCGTCGAGGAGGAGACCGAGGTGCCGGAGGGTGAGCTGGTCGTCTTCTCCGCCCACGGCGTGGCGCCGGCTGTGCACGAGAACGCCGCCAGTCGCAAGCTGCGCACGATCGACGCCACTTGCCCGCTCGTCACCAAGGTCCACGTCTCCGCCCGCCGCTTCGCGGCCCAGGGCTACACGATCATCATGATCGGCCACGAGGGGCACGAGGAGGTCGAAGGGACGACCGGCGAGGCGCCCGACAGCATCGTGCTGATCGAAACGGCCGACGAAGTCGAGGCGCTCCAGGTGCCCGATCCCGACAAGGTCGCCTTCATCACCCAGACGACCCTCTCTGTCGACGAGACGGCGGAGGTGATCGCTGCCCTGCGCGCCAAGTTCCCCGCCATCGTCAGCTCCAAGTCCGACGACATCTGTTACGCGACCACCAACCGTCAGATCGCGGTCAAGCAGCTGGCGCGCGAATGCGACCTGGTGCTCGTCATTGGGTCCACCAACTCGTCCAATTCGAATCGCCTGGTCGAGGTCGCGCGCGAACACGGCGCCGACTCGTACCTGATCGACAACCACACGCAGGTGCGCGAGGAGTGGCTGGAGGGAGTGGAGACCGTCGGGATCACGTCAGGCGCCAGCGCGCCGGAGGAGCTGGTCGAGCGGCTGGTCGAGCTGTTCCGGGAGCGCGGCGCCCGCGAGGTTTCCGAGCTGCGGACTGTGCACGAGGACGTGCGGTTCATGCTGCCTAAAGAGATTCGCGAGGCTTC
>DASTYR010000205.1:0-4635 GCA_035764795.1 Solirubrobacterales bacterium
GAAGCAGATCGAGCAGGTGAAGGCGGTCGCCGCGATCCCCCACGGCGGTACCGGCGACGTCAAGTACCACTACGGCCATCAGGGGGCCTACGAGGACCACGCCGGCAAGGAGATCGCCGTCCGCCTCTACCCCAACCCGAACCACCTCGAGTTCGTCGACCCCGTGGTCGAGGGGGCGACCCGGTTCCTGCAGTCCGAGCTCGAGGGGGCGAAGCTCGAGCACGACCCAAAGCGGGCGGTCCCGGTGTTGCTGCATGGCGACGCTGCCTTCCCGGGCCAGGGAGTTGTCGCCGAGACGCTCAACCTGCAATCGCTGCGCGGCTACACGACCGGGGGCACGATCCACCTCATCCAGAACAACCAGGTGGGCTTTACGACCGATCCCGAGGACGCCCGCTCGACTCCCTACGCCGCCGATGTCGCCAAGGGGTTCAACGTCCCGATCGTCCACGTCAACGCCGACGACGTCGAGGCCTGCTCGGCGGCGGTACGGCTGGCGATGGCCTACCGCGAGCGCTGGTGCCGGGACATCGTCATCGACGTGGTCGGCTACCGCCGCTACGGCCACAACGAGACCGACGAGCCGGCCTACACGCAGCCGGCGATCGCAGCCAAGATCAAATCCCACCCACCGGCCTCCGAGCTCTACGCCGAGAAGCTGATCGCCGACGGGGTCGTCACGGCCGAGGAGGTCGAGGCGATCCGCAAAGAGCGCCACGACGAGATGGCGGCGGCGCTCAAGGACCTGCGACGCAAGATGGAGCTGGGCGAGTACGAAGACCCGACCGGGACCAGCCCCCACACCGGCGAGCTCGACCGCACGGCCAGCCCCCCCGTCGACACCGCCGTGCCGGCCGAGCGGCTGCGCGAGCTGAACGAGGCGCTGCTCGAGGTCCCGGAGAGCTTCGCGATACACCGCAAGCTGCGCAAACCGCTCAGTCGCCGCAGCGATGCGCTCGAGCAGGGGGGCATCGAGTTCGGTCACGCAGAGTCGCTCGCCTTCGCCTCGCTGCTCTCCGACGGCGTTCATATCCGTCTCACCGGCCAGGACACCGAGCGGGGCACCTTCTCGCATCGCCACCTCGTCCTCCACGACGAGAAGACGGGTCTGGCCTACACCCCGATGCAAAACCTCGCGACGGCGAAGGCGCCCTTCGAGCTCTACAACAGCCCGCTCTCGGAGATCGCCTGCCTCGGCTTCGAGTACGGCTACTCGGCGGCGACGCCGGACGCGCTGGTCCTCTGGGAGGCCCAGTTCGGCGACTTCGCCAACGCCGGGCAGGTGATCATCGACACCTTCATCGCCTCCGGCGAGGCCAAGTGGGGACAGACCAGCCGGCTCACCCTGCTGCTCCCCCATGGCTACGAGGGGTCAGGGCCCGAGCACTCGAGCGCCCGCATCGAGCGCTTCATGGCGCTGGCGGCCGAGGGCAACATCCGCATCGCCAACCCCAGTACCGCCGCCCAGTACTTCCACCTACTGCGCCGCCAGGCCTTGATCAAGAAGCCGCGGCCGCTGATCGTCTTCACCCCCAAGGGCCTGCTGCGCCTGCCCCGCGCCGCTGCCGCGCTGGAGGAGCTGACGGACGGGCACTTCCACTTCATCCTCGACGACCCCGCCGCCGCCAGGCGTCGCGAGAAGATCAAGCGGCTCGTCCTCTGCACCGGCAAGGTCTTCTGGGACATGGACGCGAGCGAGCGCCGCGAGGCGGCCGAGGACGTGGCGATTGCCCGCGTCGAGCTGCTCTACCCCTTTGCCAAGGAGCAGTTGAGCGACCTGATCGCCTCCTACCCGAACCTCGAGGAGATCGTCTGGACCCAGGAGGAGCCGCGCAACATGGGCGCCTGGAAGGTGATGTCGCGGCGCCTGCCAGAAATCCTCCCGGAGGGTGTTGAGCTCGGCTACGTCGGCCGCCCAACCCGCGCCAGCCCCGGCGAGGGCTACTCGGTGGCGCACGCGCGGGAGCAGGAGCGGATCGTGCTCACGGCCTTGACGCCGGGTGCGTAGGCGCGCGGTCGCAGTCCATGTTCTCTTTGAGGAAGCCGGTCCCGGGGCGTCTTTTTCGTTGGGTCAAGCGAATCTCGTGGGTCGAGCTCGTCGTCTTCGCCGGGTTGATGGCCTTCTGGCTGCTGCCAGGGTTCGAGTTGGAGACGATGGTCTTTGGATGGGCGCATGGGCTGGGCTTTATCGCCCTCTGCATCGTGATGTGGATTGCCTGCGTGCGGCGCGAGGCGCCATACACTCTCCTCGCGGCGACTCTGACTCCGGCCGGTCCGGTGGGAAGCGTCATTGGCATCGAGTTGATCGAGCGGCGGGGCTGGGGCGTGGCGACGGCACCGCCAAATCCGGCCGATTCCAGCTAATCCGCTCAAAATGCCTTGACCCTGCGCACCGCAAGCGCTATAGCTAAGAGGTGACTGTTCCTTTCGGGCAGTCTCGCCTGCAGGGAACGGCGCGCGTCGGCATCCCTCCCTGGCTACCGGCGCAGGTGCAGTGAGGGTCGCGCGGACCCCCTGCCTCCCGCGACCCTCCTGCACTACCTTGCGCTGCCTGGACGCGGCGGACCGGCGCGATGCTGCGTCCTCAGTCGCCGAAGTAGCAGGCTACTCCGGCTCCTTGCGTCCTTGCCTCGCTTGGTCCGTCACGCCCAGCCAGCGCAACGACTTCTGACTCTTAGACCTAATTTCTTAAATTCCTGAGCACCGTTTGCAGGATGCCGCCGTTGCGGAAGTAGGAGACCTCGTTGGGGGTGTCTAGGCGGACCGTTGCGGTGAACGAGATCGGGCCGGCGCCGTCGCGGCGGGCGGTCACCTCGACCTGCTTCGCCTTGCCGTCTTCGAGATCGCCTACGTCGAACGTCTCCTCGCCCGTGAGGCCGAGGGAGTCGGTGCTCTCGCCGGAGGGGAACTGGAGCGGCAGGACGCCCATGCCGATCAGGTTGGAGCGGTGGATCCGCTCGAAGCTCTCGGCGATTACGGCGCGGACCCCGAGCAGGTTCGTCCCCTTCGCCGCCCAGTCGCGCGATGAGCCGGATCCGTACTCCTTGCCGGCGAGCACGACGAGCGGAACGCCTTCCTCCGCGTAGGCCATCGCCGCCTCGAAGATCGTCGTCTCCTCGCCATCGGGGAAGCGGCGCGTGTAGCCGCCGCTGCGCTCGACGAGACGGTTACGGAGGCGAATGTTGGCGAAGGTGCCACGGATCATCACCTCGTGGTTGCCGCGGCGCGAACCGTAGGAGTTGAAGTCGCGCGGCTCGACGCCCTGCTCGATCAGCCAGCGGCCGGCGGGGCTGTCCTTCTTGATCGCGCCGGCGGGCGAGATGTGGTCGGTCGTGATCGAGTCGCCGAGCAGGGCGAGCACCCGGGCACCCCGGATCGGCTCGACGCCGGGCGGATCGGCCGGCATCCCCTCGAAGAAGGAGGGCCGGCGCACGTAGGTCGAGGCGGGCCAGGTGTAGCGGTCGCCCTGCGGCACCTCGACCGCGCGCCAGTTCTCGTCGCCCTCCAGCACCTCGCCGTAGTTGCGGGTGAACATCTCCGAGGCGATCGAGCGACCGACGACCTCTTTGATCTCCTCCGAGCTAGGCCAGACGTCGCGCAGGTAGACCGGCTCGCCGTCGGACCCCTCGCCCAACGGCTCCGTCGCCAGGTCGACGTCCATGCGGCCGGCGAGGGCGTAGGCGACGACGAGCGGTGGGCTGGCCAGGTAGTTGGCCTTGACGTCCTGGTTGATGCGGCCCTCGAAGTTGCGGTTGCCGGAGAGGACCGAACAGACGACCAGATCGCGCTCCTCGACCGCGGCCGAGACCTCCGGCGGCAGCGGTCCGGAGTTGCCGATGCAGGTGGTGCAGCCATAGCCGACCAGGTTGAACTGGAGCCGGTCGAGGTACTCGGCCAGGCCGGCTTTCTGGAGATAGTCGGTGACGACGGTCGAGCCCGGTGCCAACGACGTCTTAACCCAGGGCTTGCGACTGAGTCCACGCTCGACCGCGTTGCGGGCGAGCAGCCCGGCGCCGACCATCACCGACGGGTTGGAAGTGTTGGTGCAGCTGGTGATCGCCGCGATCACGACGTGGCCGTTGTCGAGCTCGAACGTCGTGCCGTCGGCGAGCGTCACCTGCACCTCGTCACCGGATCGGTTGACCAGCGCCGTCTGCGGCCCGCCGGTCGTTGCCGGGCGCGGCTTGCCGTTGTCGTCACCGTGGTCCTCGGCCGGCGGATCGGAGGCGGGGAAGGACTCCATGCTCGCCTCGTCGACCCCGTTGACGGCGGGCTCGACGGCGTCGGGGGCGAATTCAGCCAGCGCCTCGAGGAAGGCCTGCTTGGCCTGCGCGAGCGGCACCCGGTCCTGGGGGCGTTTGGGGCCGGCGATGCTGGGCTCGACATCACCCAGGTCCAGTTCCAGCGTGGCACTGAAGACAGGGTCTTCGGAGCCCTCGTCGTGGAACATCCCCTGCTCGCGGGAGTAGGCGTCGACCAGCTCGATCGCCTCGGTCGGCCGTCCGGTCAGCTCCAGGTAGCGCAGCGTCTCGGCGTCGATCGGGAAGATCGCGCAGGTCGAGCCGAACTCGGGGCTCATGTTGCCGATCGTCGCGCGATCGGCGAGCGGCAAGCTATCGAGGCCCGATCCGTAGA
>DASTYR010000206.1:0-8192 GCA_035764795.1 Solirubrobacterales bacterium
TGCTGCCATCTCGCGAGCGTCGGGTAGCCTCGCCGGATCGAGGCATCGACGGCCACCTGGCAGCCCGCCGAGCGATCCGGCCCCCAGCTCGGCGACGAGGTCCACGTCTGGCGGGCCGATCTCGATGGCGATGCCTGGCCGGACGACGAGACCGTGTTGCCGCCCGAGGAGCGAGAGCGCGCGTCCCGGCTTGCGGCAGGCCGTGTGCGCAGCCGCTGGGTGGCCGCTCGCTGGGCCCTGCGCGGCATTCTCGCCCGCTACCTCGACGAGCCATCCGACATTGACCCCACGCCAGTGGGGTCAATGTCGGATGCGCTGGCAGCGGTCGCACTGCGGATCGGCGAGGGGGGCAAGCCCGAGCTGGCCGAGCGCCCGCCGCGTCTGCGCTTCAACCTCAGCCACTCGGGCGGCCTCGCCCTTGTCGCGGTCGCCGCCGTGCGCGAGGTCGGCGTCGACGTGGAGCGGATCGACCCGCGACGCGACGTCATGCGGCTCGCGGCACGCGCGCTGGACCCAGCGGCGGCCGCCGCCGTGCGGGCAGCCATCCCGCGCGAGCGAGCACCGGCCTTCCACCGCGCCTGGGCACAGCGCGAGGCGGCCGCGAAGTGCCACGGCGTCGGGCTCCGTGGTAGCCCTCCGGCGACGCCGGTCGCCGTCGTCGCGCTCGATCCCGGACCCGGCTTCGCCGCCGCGCTGGCAGCGGCGGGCGAGCTGACGCCGCCGCTGCGCCTCTTCACCGCTGAACCCTCCTTAGGGTGGCTAGCGCGGTGAGCCGAGGGTGAGGATGAAGATCAGCGGCACTGCGCCGATCGCCATCGAGCCGGCCAGGAGCGGGCGCCAGCTGAGGCGGGAAGGGGTCTCATCGCTTCCCCGCCGGCGCAAGAGCAGCACCGGTGGCAGCAGCAGCGTGCGAGAGAGCGTCGCCAGGTCGAGGCCCAACGAGCGGCTGCGGGCGTATTCGAGGTCGAGCCGTACCTTGTCGGGCAACAGCTCGTCGCGGTAGAAGCGCTCTGGATCGGCGTGGAGGCTGAGCAGGTGCGGCTCGACGCCGGCGTAGCGCAGCTGCGTCGGACCGGTGATTCCAGGCGGCACCGAGAGGATCTCCACGTATTCCTCCGGGTGGAGGGCGACGAACTCCTCCAGCTCGGGCCGCGGACCGACCAGGCTCATCTCGCCCCGCAGGACGTTCCACAGCTGCGGCAGCTCGTCCAAGCGCGTCGCACGGAGGAACCGGCCCACCGGGGTGATGCGGTCGTCGTCGGCGCCGGCGACGGCGTGGCCGGCGTTGTCGACGCGCATCGTCCGGAACTTGACCATCTCGAACGGCCTGCCCCGGTAGCCGACTCGACGCGAGCGAAAGAAGACCGAACCAGGCGAGTCGAGGAAGACGACGAGTACGACGAGCAGGGTCGGCAGCGCCAGCAACGGCGCCAGGAATGCGAGCACGCCGAGGTCGACGACCCGCCGCGCCAGCGGTATCCGTGCCCGTCTGCTCTCCGCTTCGCGACGCTCCACCAACCCTCCCCTGCCGACTACCGCCGGCTACGCCTGCATCGCTTTGGAGGATATGGAGATGGGTTCGGGCCTGTCAAGGAACCGCGATGTACGAAGACTCCCCTGCTATGGGAACGCGGGCTGCGACGTGACGCCGTCGGCCGGCCGGCCGACGACTTCGGCGGCCCGCCCTACCGCCTCGCCGATCCCGTAGTGCGCGCAGATCGCCAGCTCGTGCTCGCGCAAGAGCGGCCGCGTCGGATCGACCGTGGGCGCAGTGCGCACGACGCTGCGGGCGTGGGCGGTCCAGGCCCGCGCCGGCGCGGCGGCGCAGTCGCGAGCCGGCACGGGCACGAGTCCGCCGGCGCGTCGCAGCAGCGGTAAGCGCCTGCGCGGCTCGACGAGTAGCCAGGTCGCCTCACCGCTCCCGGCGTCGCCGAAGGCAGCCCTGATGCGGCCCAGCCGCGCCCCGTCGACGTCGTCGATCTCCAGGCCGAGCCAGCTAGCGGCCACCGGCCTGCCTCTCGATCAGCTCGCTGGCGGCGCTGGCGGGATCGAGCTCGCGACGCACCACCCGCTCCAGCAGCTCGGCGGTCCGTGGGTCCGCCTCGGCGGTCTGCTCGAGCTGGCGGCGCATCCGCGAGGCAGCGATCCCCAATACCTCGCTGCGCAGGTTGCGGGCGCGGCGCTCCTCCAGCGTCCCGGCTGCCTCGATGTGCTCGCGGTGCTCGGCGATCTTCGCCGCCAGCTCGGCGACGCCCTCGCCACGGGCGGCCTCGGTGCGCAGAATCGGCACGTTCCAGCCGTCCGGATCGTGCGAGAGGGCGAGGACGCCGCGGACCTCGCGCACCATCGTGTCGGTCATCGGGTGGTCGGCCTTGTTGACGACGATGACGTCGGGAATCTCCATCACCCCCGCCTTCAGCGCTTGGATCGAGTCGCCGGAGCCAGGCATCAGCGCCAGCACGATCGTGTCGGCGTGGTCGACGATGTCGATCTCCGCCTGGCCGACCCCCACCGTCTCGATCAGGACATCGTCCTTGCCCGCCGCGTCCATGATCAACGCAACCTGCAGGGCCGCCTCGGAGAGGCCGCCGAGGGCACCGCGCGAGGCCATCGAGCGGATGAAGACGCCGGGGTCGAGGAAATGCTCGGAGAGGCGGATGCGGTCGCCGAGCAGAGCGCCGCGGGTGAAGGGGCTCGAAGGGTCGATCGAGAGGACGGCGACCTGGCGCTCGTCCTGGCGAAGCTCGGCGGTCAGCGCCCCGATCAGCGTGCTCTTGCCGACCCCAGGCGGGCCGGTGAAGCCGACGATGCGGGCCTTTCCCGTGCGTGGGTAGACCTCGCGGACGAGCTCCCAGCCGGCCGGGTCGTCGGACTCGATCAGCGTGATCGCCCGCGCCAGCGCCCGCTTCTCCCCGGCCATGAGGCGCTCGGCGAGCGAGGCGGTCTTGGCGGCGTCGGGCATGGCTGCGCCAGTCTAAAGTCCCGGCCGCCGGTGAACCGCTGCCTCCGATTCCTCCGCTTCGGTGCCCGCAACGGGATGCTGACGCCTAGGTACGCGCTGCTGCTGGGCCGCTACCTGCGGCGGCGCCTGTTGACCCGAGCCGGCTGGCGCTGGCGCACCGACGGCCCGGTCTTCTTCGGCGATGATCTCGAACTGCAGATCGGGCGCCGCGGCCGCATCGACTTCGGCCGCTTCGTCTGGCTCGGGCACGGCACCAAGATCCGCTGCCACGAGGGCATCGTCGAGATCGGCGCCAAGACGGTGCTGGGCCAGGAGTGCACGATCTCCGCCTACAGCCGGGTGCGGATCGGTGAGGAGTGCGTGATCGCCGACCGAGCGATGTTCATCGACTTCGACCACGGGGTGGTGGAAGTGGAGCGTCCGATCCGCAAGCAGGGCATCTACACCCGCGACGTCGAGGTCGGCTCCAACGTCTGGATCGGCTATGGCGCCTGCATCCTGCGAGGCGTCCGCGTCGGCGACAACGCGATCGTCGGCACGAACTCGGTGGTCACCAAGGACGTGCCCGCCAACGCCGTCGTCGCCGGCATCCCCGCCCGGATCATCCGCATGCGCGAGGCACCGCAGCGGTTGCGGTGGTCCCATCCGGTCGAGCCAGATCCGACCGCCGCCACGTCCTTGCCGCCTCCCAGCTGAGCTCCTAGATAGACTGCCCGGCGCCGGTTCATTCGGGAAAACGTGTTGTCTTTTTGTCTTTCAGACAATACGATGAGACAGGAAGCTGTGGCAATGGGTCCTGTCCACTACGAGAATCCTTCGCCATGGACCTGGCCACTCGCCTCGGAAGGAACGTAGCGCGCTGCCGCAAGCGCGCGAAGCTGTCCCAAGAAGAGCTCGCCGACCTCTCCGCCCTGCATCGAACAGAGATCGGCCTGGTGGAGCGGGGCGACCGCATTCCGCGCGTCGACACGCTCGTCAAGCTCGCCGGCGCGCTGGGCGTCCCGGTCGAGGAGCTGCTGGAGGGCATCGCCTGGCGGCCCAGCAACGACGGCGTGGGCGGTTTCACCTTGCTTCCGGCAGAGCCCGACGACAGGTAGGCCCGGGCGACCCCAGCCGCGTCCTAGGTGCGGCTGGGGTCGCCGACCAGCTCGGCGTATACGGCAGCCGTCTGCTCGGCGACGTCGGCCCAGTCGAAGCGGCGCAGGTGCTCGTAGGCTTCGGCCACCAGCCGGTGGCCCAGCTCGTCGTCGCGCAGGACGCGGATCGCCACCTCGGCCAGCGCGTCCGGATCGTGCGAGCGGAAGCGCAGGCCGACGTCCTCGTGCGGGACGACCTCGCGCAGGCCGCCGGTGTCGGCGACGATGCAAGGGCATTCGGACGCCATCGCCTCGAGCGCGACGAGGCCGAAGGGCTCGTAGATGGAGGGGACGACCGTCAGGTCGGCGATCCGGTACAGCGAGTGTAGGACGTCGTCGCCGATCCAGCCCAGGAATGTGCCGTGGTCCATCAGGCCGAGCTCCTCGGCCTGCTTGTGCAGCTCCTTCTCGTGGGTGCCGGAGCCGGCGACCAGGAACCGGGTGCCCGGTGCCTCCTCGATCACCCGCGGCATCGCCTCCAGCGCCAGCTGGAAGCCCTTCTCGTAGACGAGGCGACCGATCAGCAGGACCAGCTTCTCGTCCGGCGCCGCGAACTCGGCGCGCAGACGGCGTAGCTCCGCCGGGTCCTGGGGCTGCAGGTCGTCGGGGTCGATCCCGTTCGGGATCACGCTGACGCGATCCTCCTCGACGCCGAAGATGTCGGCGACCTGCTCACGCATGTAATGCGAGCAGGCGATCACGCGCTCGGAGCGGTTGGTGATCCAGCGCTCGACGCCGTGGATGTAGGTCTGCGGGTGCTCCTCGACCCAACCCTGGTGGCGGCCGTGCTCGGTGGCGTGGATCGTCGTCACGAGCGGAGCCCCGAAGCGCTTGGCGAGGTGGTCGCAGGCATTGGCGACCAGCCAGTCGTGGCCGTGGACGAGGTCGAAGCGGTAGCGGTCGCCTAGCTCGACGCCGGTGGCGAGCATGTCGGAGTTCATCCGCTCGACCCAGGCGACGAACTCGCCGAGATCGGTCGGCCGTTTGGGCTCGCGGATGCGGTGGATGACGACGCCGCCACGTCGCTCCTCGGCCGGCGACTCCTCTCCGCCGCGGGTCAGCACGTGGACCTCGACGTCGTGGTGGACGAGCGCCTCGGAGAGCTTGCGCACGTGCCGCGCCAGGCCGCCCTCGATCAGCGGCGGGTACTCCCAGGAGAGGATCAGTACGCGGGTCATCGCGGCTTGGGTCGGCTAAGGCTCCAGCAGGGGGGCGAGGCTGAGGTCCGGGGCCAGGGAGCGCATGCTCGGGTCGATGTCGCGGCAGTCTATGGCCTCCAACAGGGCCTCGGCATGGCCGGTGGCGCGCCCGAAGGCGTAGTCGCCGGCCTGGCGACGTTGGTCGAGGAAGGCCCAGTCGCTCGCCTGGGCGCCCAGCAGCTCCCGCGCCGCGCGGCTGGCGGCGTTGCCGCGTAGCCCAGTACCCAGCGCCCGCAGCAGGCGCAGCTCCAGCCGCCGCGTCGCCCAGGTGAGGTCGGCGACGGGTGGCGAGTCCCAGGTGCGCAGATCCTTGCCCTCGCCCCAGGTCGAGGCCTGCAGCGACCGCTCGACCGGCTCGTGCTCGACCAGTGCCTGGGGAACGGTCAGGAGCCGCACGCCGGCGGCCTCCGCTCCGGCTAGGACCTCACGCAGCCATGTCACCCCCTCCGACCACCAGTGGCCCAGCAGCTCGGTGTCGATGGCGAAGACGAGCAGGCCACGGCGGCGGCGCTCCGCGGCAAAGCTGCGGAGCCGCGCGGCGATCGCGGTGAGAAACTCGCCGGCCTGGCGGCGTGCGGCCGCCTGAGCCGCCGCGGGGTCGTAGGCGCCGCCGCCGACCTTCCAGATCCGGATTCCGCGCAGCGATTTGCCGGCGAACTGCGCGTGGGCGGGATCGGAGGGATAGCCGTCGAGCGACCACAGCCAGGAGATCGCCTCCCAGTCGATCGGGAGGGCGACTGGACCCGCCGCGGTAGCAACCGGCGCCAGGGCGTCGAGCGGCTCCACGTGGGCGCTCTGGTCGACGCAGAACCAGCCCACGCCGTGCTCGGCAAGGCGCCACTCCAGGCCCGGTGCGTAGGCACACTCGGGCAGCCAGAAGCCGCCGTCCCAGCCGAAGCGGCGGCGGTGCGAGCGGATGCCGGCGTCGACCTGCAGCCGCAACCCGGCACGGCTGGCGAGCAGCGGCAGGACGGCGTGGGTCGCCGCGGAGGTCGCCAGCGCGACCCTCCCCTCCTCCGCTGCCGCCTGGAAAGGCCGCAGCGGGTTGCCGGCGGCGGCGTCGAGCAGCGCGAGCGCGTGGCGGTAGCGGGCGAGCTCGGCCTCGCAGGCGTCACGGCACTCTGGCGGGACCTGCGGCAAATCTGCTTCGGCGGCACCGACCCGCCACTCGACGAGGAAGTCCCGCAGGCGGCGTGCCGCACCCGCGTCCTCGAGCTGGTCGGCGAGCACGGGGGTAATGGTCAGCGTCAGGCCGCGCGCCACCTCCAGCAGCGGCAGGTAGGAGCGGATCGTCGCGTCGAACAGCCACTCCTCGCCAAACGGGTAGGTGCCGAAGCCCTCGACGTAGGGCATGTGGCTGTGGAGGACGATGGCGAGGTCGCCGGCCGTCTCCTCAGGCATGGCAGACGGCAAGGAAGTCGAGCGCCCGGTCGAAGTCGCGCGCCGCGAGCTTGAAGTCGGAGGCGGCGATCGCCGGGGTGAAGCGGTCGTAGAAGGGCTTGGTGAGGCGCAGGGCTTTGTGGACGCGGTCCCAGCCGAGCTTCAGCGCCAACTCGTGGACGCGCAGCTTGCGAGCGTGAAACAGGCCGAGCAGCTCGACCCGCTCGAAATGCGCCTCGCAGAGCTGCCGGAACTCCTCGGCGCGGTACTCGCGCACGTGCCAGGGGTTGTCGGACTTCTCGGCCCCGGGCGGCGCCAGGGTGAGGAGGTTGGGGGTCGAGACGTAGGCGACGCCCCCGGGCGCCAGCATCGACTTGAAGTGCTCGAGAATCGCGCCGGCGTCCTGGACGTGCTCGATCGTCTGCAGGAAGACCACGGCGTCGCAGGGCTCGGCGAAGCTCTCGACGAGGTCGCGCTCGAAGCGCAGGTTGGGGCGGACGTAGCGCAGGCGCGCATGCTCGTGCGCTTCGGGGTTGGCGTCGACGCCGACGACGCTGACGGCCGAGCGGGCGAGCACGGCGGAGCCGTAGCCCTCGCCGCAGGCCATGTCGACGACCCGCTTGCCGGCGACGCGGGCGCTGATCCACTCGTAGACGACCAGGTGGCGGCGGTACCAGTAGTTCTCCTCCGGCACGTCGGGCAGGGTCCGCTCACCGGTCAGCGGCAACGGTGGCACCCCGGGCGGCTGATCGCGCTGGACGTACTCGGGCTCCATTGGCGTTGGCACCGTATAGCCGCCTCCCCGCAGACGTGCCGCGGCTGAAGGACGCTATGGGTCCATAACCCGCGGCACGTCCCGGCGAAAGTTTTGGTCGAAGGACCTAGAGTAAGCGCCGTGCGGTGGATGATCGGCATGGTGCTGGCAGCCTTGGCGCTGCTGGCGGGTTGCGGCGACGACTCTTCGACCGCAGGGACCGAGCGAGCCGGCAATCGCTTCGACGCCGGCGCTGCCTATGCCCTCGTGGAAAGGCAGGTCGAGGTCGGCCAGCGGCCAGCCGGTTCGCCGCAGCTGCGCCGGCTCGCCGCCGAACTGCGGCCCATGCTCCCGGGTGGGCGCTTCGAAGCGATCCCGGGCGAGCCGCGGCTGCGCAACGTCGTCGGCACGCTGCCAGGGCGCCGCCCCGGAATCGTCGTCGGCGCTCACTACGACACGCTGGTCAAGCCGCGAGGGTTCGTCGGTGCCAACAACGGCGCCGCCGGTACCGCCGTGGTGATCGAGGCGGCGCGTGCCCTCGCCGCCGCCCAGTCGCCGTCCGGCGCCCGCGAGGTCCGCTTCGTCCTCTTCGACGGCGAGGAGCCAGCGGCCGGCCTGCCCGAGGAAGGCGAAGACTTCTACAACGAAGGCCTGCGTGGCTCGCGTGCCTACGTGGCGGCGCACCCCGGGCGGACCAAGGCCATGATCCTGCTCGACTACGTCGGCAACGAGGGGCTGCAGCTGCCGCGCGAGGCGACCTC
>DASTYR010000207.1:0-13752 GCA_035764795.1 Solirubrobacterales bacterium
GGCGGGCCGGTTGCGCGGCCCCACCCAGCCCCATTCGAGCGGCGTCAGGACCATCCCGCCCCCGGCCTTCTTGACGTTTTCGAAGGCGACCGGGTCGGCGTCGGTGATGTAGAGGTAGGAGACCCCGGTCCGCAGCGGCCGTTTGGCGGCATCGGCGGGAGGCGCGGCGATCGCGAGCAGGAGGAGTGCGGCAAGCAGCGTGACGAACGGCGCCACGGCGCGCACTGCTATGCCTCCCCGGCGGGCGCGGCTGGCTAGCGCCACGCTATGACGCCCGTTGCCGATGTCGCATGCCGTAGGCGAGCGCCCAGGCGGCGGTGGCGAGAACGATCAGGAGGAGCAGGGTGTCGCTGCTGTCGCCAGGCGTGCCGAACGCCTGGCGAAGGGTGGAGTCGAGCCCGGAGGAGCCGTCGACGCCGGAGACGTCACGCACGGGCCCGATGCCGGCGACCCCGCGGTCGTCGAGCTGCTCCGAGCGCTGTGCGTTGGGGCCACCTGCGCGATCGACGGGGGAGGCGCTCGTAGCGGGCGTCTGCGTGCCGGCGTCCTCCTGGACGGAAGCGGCGGGCGGGGCCGTCTTGACTGCGAGTTCGGCCGCCTCGCGACCGTCCGCCCCTTGCTCGTCGAGGCGACGGGCATTGCGCTCGCCGAGGACCTCACCGGGCGAGCGCCGGCTGCCCTGACCGTCGTGGACGTCCTTGGGGCCGCGCGAGGTCGGGAAGGCCTCGGTGTACTGGGTGACCGCCGAGTTCTCGGGGGGCACCAGGGCGGCTTCCTGGCCGGCAGCCGGTGCGGCAGCCGCGAGGGCAGCCGCGAGGACCGTGGGGGCGACTGCCTGTCTGAGCGTCTTCATGTCCTGATCCAGCCTAGAGGGCGCCGGACCTGTCCGGCGCGAGCTCGTAGCATAAAACCGGATGGACTCGAATTCGATGCGGTCACGGGCCGCGCCATCTGCCTGGGTCGGTCGGATCGAGTGGAACGGGGTGGCCCTATGGCTTCTCGGCTTCGCGCTGGTCGCCTATCTCGGCCTCGAAGGCGGTGGCTACGACGCGCCCATCCACGATCGGGTCGGGATCGCCGTCTGGTGGTTCCTCCTGCTTGGCGTCGCCGTCGCGGCCTTGCCGCGCCGCCGTCCGGCGACCCTGGCGCTGGCCGGGCTGGCCCTGCTGGCCGCGTTCGTTGCCTGGACTGCCCTCAGCCTCACCTGGACCGAGAGTGGGGAGAGAACCCTCGCTGACCTCGCCCGCGTGCTGCTCTACCTCGGCGTCTTCGCCCTCGCCCTGTTCGGAAGCGGACGCGATGGAGCCCGGAACCTCGCCGCCGGCCTCGCCGCCGGGGTCGTCCTGGTCGCGTCGATCGCCCTGCTTTCCCGCTTCGAGCCCGCGTGGTTCCCCGCGGCCGACGAGACCGCACAGTTCCTGGGCACGAACCGCGAACGACTTTCGTACCCGCTCCACTACTGGAACGGGCTGGCGGCTTTGCTGGCAATCGGCCTGCCGCCGCTGCTGTACCTCGCCTCCGACGCCCGCACGATCGCGGTACGCGTCCTCGGCGCAGGCGCCCTGCCGATCTTGGTTCTGGCTCTCTTCCTGACGCTGTCGCGTGGCGGTCTGGGCGCCGCGGTGATCGCCTTCGTCCTTTACCTCGTGCTGGCCTCCGACCGTCTGCCGAAGCTGCTCACGTCGCTGATCGCAGGGGTGGGAGGGGTGGTCCTGTGCCTTGCCGTCGCCTCCCGCGACGCCCTCCACGACGGGTTTTCAGGCCCTGTGGCGGAAACGCAGGGCGACGAGATGCTGCTGCTGACCGCGGGCGTCTGCGTCGTCGTGGCGGCGCTCCAGGCCGGGCTATGGAGGATCCTGGGCGACAGGCCGACGCGGCCCCGGCCTTCGCACGGCTCGCCGCGTCGCTACCTCGCTGCAGGCGGAGTGGCGGCGGTCGTGCTGCTGGGGCTGTCGCTGGCCCTGGGGGCTCCGGATCGAGCCGCCGACGCCTGGGACGAATTCAAGCGACCTGACAGCCCGGGGGAGGGCAGCGGCAGGCTGATCAGCGCATCCGGGCAGAACCGCTACGAATACTGGCGCTCGGCGGTCGATCAAAACGCGACCGAACCGCTGACCGGCACGGGCTCCGGCACCTTCGAGTATTGGTGGACTCGCGACAGGACCTCCGCCGACGCCGTGCGTGACACCCACTCGCTCTACATGCAGACGCTCGGCGAGCTCGGGATAGTCGGCCTCCTACTGCTCGTCGCCTTCCTGCTCGTCGTCCTCCTCGGCGGCGCAGTGACGCTCTTTCGTGCCGACGGGGAACGGCGCTCGCTGCTCGCCGCCGCCCTGGCCGGCTGCGTCGCCTTTTGCATCTCCGCCGCCTTCGACTGGACCTGGCAGATACCGGTCATACCCGTCGCGCTGCTGCTCCTCGCCGCAGCTCTGCTGACCCCGGCCGGTGAGGGGGGCGAAGGGGACCGAGGGGGACTTCGCCTACCGCTTCGGATCGGCTTCGCCGCCATCGCCGCGGCGGCGATCGTGGCGATCTCGGTTCCGCTGGCGACGACGAGCTTGGTCCGCGAGAGCGAAGCGGACGCTCGGGCGGGCGATCCGATCGGTGCCCTCGAAGCGGCGAGGAGTGCCGAGAACGTCCAGCCCGGCGCCGCCACCCCGAGGCTCCAGCAGGCTTTGGTGCTGGAGGAGATCGGCGATCTCGCCGCCGCCGCCGAGGCAGCCACCGAGGCGACCGAGCGCGAGTCGACCAACTGGCGCACCTGGCTGATCCTCTCGCGCATCGAAGCGAGGCGCGGCAACGCTGTCGAGGCGGTCCAGGCCTTCCGTCGCGCCAGGTCGCTCAACCCCCTCTCACCGCTCTTCGAGCGGTGAGATACTTGCCCGCCGCGCCGACCCGAAAGGACCAGATGCGCCTCCCCGCCGTCGCTGTCTCGCTCGTCGTCTTCCTTATGGCCTCCGTGGGCAGCGGCTGCGGGGGCACCGTTCTCGACGATGCCAAGACCGAGGCGCAGATCGAACAGAACCTCGAGCAGGCGGCCGGCAAGAAAGTGAGGGCCGTCGAGTGCCCGTCCGGCGTCGAGATCGAGGCGGGCGAGACCTTCGATTGCGCCGTGACCCTGGCCGGTGGCGAGGAGGAAACCGCAACGATCAAGATCCTCGACGAGGATGCGAACACTGAACTCGCCGACCTCAAGCCCGCCAAGTAAAGTGCGAAAAATGAGCCAGACCAGCACGGCCGACGCGCCGACCACCCACGCAAAGCTCCTCGACTGGGTCGAGGAGGTCGCAGAGCTGACCCAGCCCGATGACGTCCACTGGTGCGACGGATCGGCCGAGGAGTACGACTCGCTCGCGCAGGCGCTGATCGACGCCGGCACCTTCGAGCGGCTCTCCGACGCCAAGCGCCCGAACTCCTACCTCGCCCTCTCCGACCCCGGCGACGTCGCCCGGGTCGAAGATCGCACCTTCATCTGCTCCGAGCGCGAGCAGGACGCCGGCCCGACGAACAACTGGCGCGACCCGGCCGAGATGCGCGAGACGCTGCGCGCGCTCTTCGAGGGCTGTATGCGAGGGCGGACGATGTACGTGGTGCCGTTCTCAATGGGCCCGCTTGGCTCGCCGATCGCCCACATCGGCGTCCAGCTCACCGACTCGCCCTACGTCGCGGTCTCGATGCGGATCATGACCCGGATGGGGAAGGGCGCCCTCGACGCGCTTGGCGCCGAAGGCCACTTCGTGCCCTGCGTCCACTCGGTAGGCATGCCGCTCGAGGAAGGGCAGGAGGACGTGCCTTGGCCGTGCAACGAGGACAACAAGTACATCGTCCACTACCCCGAGACGCGCGAGATCTGGTCCTTCGGCTCCGGCTACGGCGGCAACGCGCTGCTCGGCAAGAAGTGCTTCGCGCTGCGGATCGCCTCGGCGATGGCGCGCGACGAGGGCTGGCTCGCCGAGCACATGCTGATCCTCAAGTTGACCTCGCCCGAGGGCGAGGTCAAGTACATCACCGGCGCCTTCCCGTCGGCGTGCGGCAAGACCAACCTGGCGATGCTGATCCCCACGCTGCCCGGCTGGAAGGTCGAGACGGTCGGCGACGACATCGCCTGGATGAAGTTCGGCGACGACGGCCGCCTCTATGCGGTCAACCCGGAGGCCGGCTTCTTCGGCGTCGCGCCCGGCACCGGCGAGAAGACCAACCCGAACGCGATGCGGACGATCGAGCGCAACTCGATCTTCACCAACTGCGCCAAGACCGACGATGGCGACGTCTGGTGGGAGGGGATGACCACCGAGCCACCCGAGCACCTGATCGACTGGCACGGACAGGACTGGACGCCGGAGTCCGACCGCCCCTCAGCTCATCCCAACGCCCGCTTCACGACGCCGGCGTCGCAATGCCCGACCATCGCGCCCGAGTGGGAGGACCCGGCCGGCGTGCCGATCGACGCCTTCCTCTTCGGCGGTCGCCGTGCGACCACGGTGCCGCTCGTCCACGAGGCGTTCGACTGGGAGCACGGCGTCTTCCTCGGCGCGACGATGTCGTCGGAGAAGACCGCCGCGGCCGCCGGCAACGTCGGCGAACTGCGCTTCGACCCGATGGCGATGCTGCCCTTCTGCGGCTACAACATGGCCGACTACCTCGCCCACTGGCTGCGGGTCGGCAAGCGCGAGGGTGCGCAGCTGCCGCGCATCTTCTACGTCAACTGGTTCCGCAAGGACGACGGGGGCAGCTTCCTCTGGCCGGGCTTCGGCGAGAACAGCCGCGTCCTCGCCTGGATCTTCCGCCGCTGCCAGGGCGAGGCCGACGCGGTCTCCTCGCCGATTGGCCTGCTGCCCGCCGAGGGTGGAATCGACACCGAGGGCCTCGACGTCTCGGCCGAGCAGATGCAGGAGCTGCTTTCGGTAGACGAGAACCTGGTGCGCGAACAGTTGCCGCAGGTCAGGGAGCACCTGGCCCAGTTCGGCGACCGGCTGCCCAGTGAGATCCGCGCCCAGCTCGAGGCGCTCGAACAGCGACTCCGCTGACGTCCACGCCGCCGCCGCGACGAAAGCTCCGCTGGGGCCTTGTCGCGGCTGCGATCGCCCTCGCGTTGTCTTTTGCGACGGCGTGTGGGGGCGGTAGCGGCAACAGCAGTCGCAGCGGAGTCTTCATCGGCGACTTCGAGAGCGGCGATCTCTCGCAGTGGGACAACGTGCAGGCCTTGCCGGGGAAGGCCGGCGTGGTCGAACGTCCCGTCGCCGAGGGCGCATACGCCGGCCGCTTCGAGGTAGAGAAGGGCGACGAAGAGCCTGAGACCGGCTCGCAGCGCGCCGAGGTCATCTCCGGCGAGGAGTTCGAGGAAGGTGACGTGCGCTACTTCCGCATCCTCAGTCGCGTCGAGTCCTGGGACTACAGCACCTGGGGAATCGTCTGGCAGATCCACGACGACAGCGACGGGACGCCGCCGTTATCCCTCCAGCTCGAAAGAGACGGATCGACGCCGATGCTCTGGCTCGGGCCTGGCGATGCAGCCGTCGATCTCTGGGAAGCGCCGCTGCAGGTGGGCGAATGGTTCGAGATCGTGATCCGTGTCGCCTTCGCTGACGAGGGTTCGGTTGCGGTGTGGCTGAATGGCGAGCCGCAAACGATGCTGGACGCGGACGGGGGAACCGTCTTCGATCCCATCGACACGCTCGGCGCCGCACCCGACTACGACAAGCTCGGCATCTACCGCTCACGCGACTCGACCGACCCCGCCGTCGTCTACCACGACGGCTACCGAATCGGCGAACAGTTCTTCAGCGACCCGCCCTGAGCGGGCTTGGCCCTACAGCCCGTAGGCCTCGGCCAGCTCCGGGTCCTTCTCGGCCAGCATCTCAGCCAGCTCGACCATCACCCTGCACTGCTTCCAGGTGGCGTCGTCCTGCATCTTGCCGTCGATCATGTGGACGCCGCGTCCGTCGGGGATCGCCTCGAGGACTTTCTTGGCGAACTTGACCTCGTCGGGGGGCGGGCTGAAGACCTTCTTTGCGATTCCGATCTGGACCGGGTGCAGCGACCAGGCGCCGACGCAGCCGAGCAGGAAAGCGGCCCGGAACTGGGTCTCGCAGCCGGCCGTGTCCTTGATGTCCCCGAAGGGGCCATAGAAGGGCAGGATCCCGGTCGAGGCACAGGCGTCGACCATGCGGGCGATCGAGTAGTGCCACGGGTCCTGCTGGGCGGTGACGCGGTCGGCCTCGGGATTCTCTGGGTCGGCCGGGTCCTCCATCGAGCGGTAGCCGGGGTGGCCGCCACCGACCCGCGTCGTCTTCATCCGCCGTGAGGCGGCCAGGTCGGCGGGGCCGAAGCTCATCCCCTGCATGCGGGGGCTGGCGGCGGCGATCTCCTCCACGTTGACGACGCCCTGCGCGGTCTCGAGGATCGCGTGGACGAGGATCGGGCGGTCGAGGCCGGCCTTTGCCTCGAGCTGGGCCAGGAGCCGGTCGACGTAGTGGATGTCCCAGGCGCCCTCGACCTTGGGGACCATCACGACCTCGAGCTTGTCGCCGATCTCGCCTACCAGCGTCGTCAGGTCATCGAGTACCCACGGGCTCTCCAGCGAGTTGATCCGCGTCCAGAGCGAGGTCTGCCCGAAGTCCGACTCCTTCGCCGCCTTGATCAGTCCCTGGCGCGCCGCCTCCTTGCGGTCGGCGGGGATCGCGTCCTCGAGATTGCCGAGCAGGATGTCGGTCTTGGTGGCGATGTCGGCGGCCTTGGCGACCATCTTCTCGTTCGAGAAGTCGAGGAAGTGGATCATCCGCGACGGCTTGACGGGGATCTCGCGCAACGGCTCGGGCGCGCCCATCGCCTGCGGCTGGAAGAAGTCTCTGGGGTTTCTCAAGCTGCTCCTCGATTCGATTTTCGACGCTGCGGGCGGAAATCTAATCAGGTGCGCAACGAGTCCAGGGTGAGGCGCAGGCCGTCGACCACGCTGGTCTCGGCCCTCCAGCCCAGCTCGCGCTCGGCCCGGGCGGGATCGATCGAGATCCGCTGCACCTCGCCGGCCCGGGGCGGTGCCAGTTCGGGCTCGAAGTCGTCACGTCGGCCCAGCTCGGCCAGTCGTGCCGCCAGCTCCAGAACGTCGGTCTCGACGCCGGCGCCGATGTTGACCGACCCGGTGGCGTCGCCGTCGGCGGCCGCCAGCATGGCGGCGACGACGTCGCCGACGTAGACGTAGTCGCGGGTCTGTCGACCGTCGCCATAGACGGTCGGGAGCTCGCCACTCAGCAGCCGCCCGCAGAAGATCGCGATCACCCCGGCCTCGCCGAGCGGATCCTGCCGCGGCCCGTAGACGTTGCCGAGCCGCAGGCTGATGCAGGAGAGACCGTAGAGCCGCTCGTAGAGCGCCAGGTAACCCTCGCCGGCGAACTTGCTTTGGCCGTAGGGGGAGAGGGGGGCCACCGGAGCCTCCTCGCTCAGCGGCAGCTGCTTGCCCTCACCCTCGCCGTAGATCGCGCCCCCGGTCGAGCTGAAGACGACCCGGCGACAGCCGGCATTGCGGGCGGCCTCGAGCACGTTGGCGGTGCCGCCGACGTTGACGGCGGCGTCGAAGGCGGGATCCTCGACTGATCTGCGGACGTCGATCTGGGCTGCCAGGTGGAAGATGACGTCGGGCTTGCGTTCCACCGCCAGCCCTCGCAGAATCTCGGCTTCGCGAATGTCGACCTCGACCAGCGAGGCGCCGGCGGCCAGCGCCGCGTCGAGGTTCGCCTGGCGGCCGGTCGAGAGATTGTCGACAACCGTCACCTCGTCGCCGCGGGCGAGCAGGGCGTCGACCAGGTTCGATCCGATGAAACCGGCGCCGCCGGTGACCAGGGCCTTCATGCCGGCGCGATCCTATGCCGGCGGGCCTAAAACGCGACTCCGGGTGTCGTTTTCGGCCCGTCGGCGATCCGTCCGCGGCCGCAGGGATTCGCCTCGCGGCGCCGTAGATGAACGAGATGGCCACGCCGCAACCCGATGCCACCCAGGAGTGGCGCCTGCCCGAGGGGGCGAAACCGCCGCTCGTCAGCGAGCTGGTCGAACGGATCGACGAGGCGGTCGCGATCGCCCGTTCCTCGGAGGCCGCGATCATGACGGTAGGGGCTGCGGCGCTTGATGCGGCCGAGCAGGCGCGCCGCGCCGCCGAGCTGGCCGAGCGCGCAAGTGCCTCGATGTCCTCGGGGGGCGGGGGGAACGGCGGTCGCCCGATACGACTCGTCACCGACGGCGACGAGCAGCTGCGCGATTTCGCAGCGCGTGCCGATCGGGTCGCCGAGCGCCTTCGAGTGCTGGCGGGTTAGCCCGCCTCGCAGTGCGAGCCGAAGTGCTGTGCCCAGACGCGTACACCGGAGAGGCCTTCCAGGTCACCCACCCGGAGACCGACGCCGAGCTGACTGAACTCGCCGAGGATGTTCTCGCGGTGGCCGGGTGAGCGCATCCAGGCACGGAAGATCGAACCGGCCGTGCCTTCGTCGCCCGAGCCCCAGGCCAGGTTCTCGCCGGCCCGCCAGCACTGCTCGGAGAGGTAGCCGGTTTCCCGCATCCAGAAGGTAAAGTCGCGGCCGCAGGCGTAGTGGCTGAAGTCGTCGCAGCGCAGCACGTCCTCCGACTTCGCGCCGGCGGAGGCGTCGAGTTGCTCCACCGGTGCGAACGGGGCCAGGCCGGCGTGCTTGCGCGCGTACTCGGTCATGCAGCGCATCGTCTGGATCTGCGCGGCTGCCGGCGCGTCGCGGCGGTCCTGGCCTGGACAGGCGGCCTCGGGTGCGATCAGCACTCCACCTGACGTCGCAGCCCGTGCCGGCTTGGAGACGGCTTGCCGCTCGCTGAGGCCGACCGCGGCTGCATTCGGCGCGCCGAGCCCGAGCAAGATAAGACCGACCACGGCAATCGAGAGCAGGCGTCGCACCCACTCCTTGTCGCCCGGCAGGGCGCCCGCCTCCTGTGCGGCCAAGCGCTCTGGACGCAAGTACTAGTGATGACGGCTATATCCTTGGCCGCCAGCCCCCGACCACGAACAGACCAGGAGCCATGGCCGTAGAGACCGCCGCATACAGCGAGCAGACCGACATCCAGCGCGACATCACCGAGATGGTGCGCCAGTTCGCCGACGAGCAGATCATTCCCAACGCCGAGCACTACGACCACGAGGACTCGTTCCCGGAGCCGATCGTCGAGCAGATGAAGGAGCTCGGTCTCTTCGGAGTGACGATTCCCGAGGAGTACGGCGGCATGGGGCTCGACCTGGCGACCTACGCGATGATCGTCGAAGAGCTCTCCCGCGGCTGGATCTCGATTTCCGGCGTCGTCAACACCCACTTCATCGGCTCCTACCTCTTGATGAAGTTCGGCACCGACGAGCAGAAGGACTACTTCCTGCCGAAGATGGCGACGGGCGAGATCCGTGCAGCGTTCTCGCTTTCAGAGCCGGAGGTGGGCTCTGACGTCCAGGGGATCAAGTCGACCGCCAAGAAGGGCGACGACGGCAACTGGGAGCTGAACGGCCAGAAGATGTGGGTGACCAACGGGCTCGGCTCGGGCGTCGTCTTCGTCCTCATGAAGACCGACCCCAAAGCGGAGCCCGCCTACAAGGGCATGACCTGCTTCATCACCGAGAAGGAGCCGTGGGCGGAAGTCAATGAGGGTGACTACGCCGGGCTGACGGTCCCGCCCAAGATCAAGAAGATGGGCTACAAGGGCGTCGAGTCGACTGAGCTCGTCTACGACGGTTACAAGTGCCCGCCCGAGCGCGTGCTGGGCGGCGAGGAGGCCGGTGTCGGCCAGGGCTTTGTGCAGATGATGGACGCGCTCGAGGTCGGACGGGTCAACGTCGCTGCGCGCGGCGTCGGCATCGCCCAGCGGGCGCTGGAGCTGGCCCTCCGCTACAGCCAGGAACGCAAGACCTTCGGTCGCGAAATCGCCAAGCACCAGGCGATCCAGTTCAAGCTCGCCGACATGGCGACCAAGATCGAGGCGGCGCGCCTTGTGACCCGCAAAGCCGCGCGGATGAAGGACGCCGGCGAGCGCTCGGATCTGGAGGCGGGGATGGCGAAGCTGCTCGCCTCCGAGACGGGCAAGGAGTGCGTGGAGGAGGCGTTCCGCATCCACGGTGGCTACGGCTACTCGAAGGAGTACGAGATCGAGCGGCTCTACCGGGATGCGCCGCTGCTCTTGATCGGCGAGGGGACTTCGGAGATCCAGCGGATGGTGATTGGCAAGAAGTTACTTCAGCGGCACAAGATTTAGGGCCCTGGCCTAGATCTCGTCGCTGGTTTCTAGGTCAGGAGCCCGTGCCGGTGTTCGTGCCGGTGTCGGTTCCCGTCACGGTCCTGGTGTCGTTGTCGGTGGCATGTAGGCATCGGTGCCGAGTGGGCCGCTCGTCCTCGCCGCCCGCTCCAGCGTGCGGGCGATGCTGAGGTCGATCAGCCGTGGCGGCACGCCCATCACGATGTTGTCGGGCTTGACGTCGAGGTGGACGTAGCCCCGGTTGGCCATGCACTGGAGCGCCCCGGCCACGTGGGCGGCGAGCGGCAGCAGTTGCTCGAGGCCGATTGCCCCGTCGCGCTTGATCAGGCGGCGCAGCGACGGCCCCTCCAGGTGCTCGATCAGCACATGGGGATGGGTGCCGTCGAGGACGACGTCGAAGCCGCGCACCAAGCTCGGGTGCGCGAGCGCCTCGAGTGCCTCCGCCTCCCGGCCGAAGTCACGCAGCGCCTTCTCGTCCTCGGTCTGGTCGGGGCGGGACCTTGGCGACGCCGAGCGCGTAGAGCGAGTCATCCCAGACGAGGCACGCCTCGTAGCGGCTGCCGCCACCGAGCGTCTTCAGCACGGCCCGGCCAGGACGTATCTCCTGACCCTGCTCAAATTCCCAACTGGGGTACTCACCCACGACTACAGCGTAAGCGCCGCAACCACTCGGCTAGCATCGCAGCATGTCCGGCGATACGAAGGCGATCATCGAGACCGCGGTCAAGCGCTTCCAGGCTGAAGTTCCTGCTCTGCAGAAGCTGAAGCTCGTTTTTGGACTGGAGCTGAAAGGCCGGGGCGACATCCAGCTCTACCGCGTCGAGCTGCCGGGGCCGAAGATCAGCAAGGACCTGGCTCAAGACGAGCGCATCCTGGTCGAGATCGACCGGCCTCAGTTCAACGAACTTGCCGAGAAAGGCACGCTGAAGAGCTACCGCAAGGCCTACGAGACCGGGCACATCAAGGCGACCGGCGATTCCAACGTACGCAAGTTGATCGCCCAGGTCGTGGAGCGCCAGGAGCAGCGCTCCCGCTTGAAAAAAGTCTCGTAGCCGTCCCTTGGCTTTAGGGCTGGGTGGGATCTTGCAAACCCAGGCTCACAGGTGGAATGTCGGTCCGATGGGCGGGCCAACACGCACTTTTGGCAGACGACTTAAGTAAAAATCACTAGATTGGCCATATGTATGACTGACTAAATTGGTCATACGTCGAGTGGGTCTGTACTTTGGCTCGCCTGCTGTTAAGGCGCCGTGGGAGTGGTTGTGGCGGTGTCAAGTGCTTCAACTCACCAGCAAGGAGATTCACTCGATGACTGCCCAAGTTCCCCTTCGCCGCCGCTGGCTTGCAATCGCTCTCGCGGTATGTCTGCCCTTCGTCGGTATGGCCGCACTCTCCAGCTCATCCTGGGGTGCGAACACCGTCCCGACGATCAACCTCTGCATCAAGAAAGCTGGGCCTGAAAGAGGCACCGTCCGCTTCGTGGCCGGCAAAAAATGCAAACAGGGCGAGCTGCTGGTGCAGGTCGTCGGCGCTTCCGGTAGCCAGGGAGTCCTGGGCATCCAGGGCGAAAGCGGCGTCAAAGGACCCACCGGAGACAAGGGTCCTACCGGCGACAAAGGCCCGCAGGGGAACAGGGGCCCGGTAGGCCTACAAGGCCCTACCGGCGACAAGGGTCCTGACGGCGACAAGGGTCCTGACGGGGACAAGGGTCCGCAGGGCGATCCGGGTAACAAGGGTCCGACGGGGGATAAGGGGCCCACTGGTGACAAGGGCCCCACCGGTGACAAGGGCCCCCAGGGTGATCCAGGCGAGAAGGGGCCGACGGGCGACAAAGGCCCCGATGGCGACAAAGGTCCCCAGGGCGACCCGGGTGAGAAAGGCCCGAACGGGGACAAAGGCCCCGATGGCGACAAAGGCCCCGATGGCGACAAAGGCCCGCAGGGCGATCCGGGTGAGAAAGGCCCGACCGGCGACAAGGGCCCGAACGGCGACAAAGGCCCCGATGGTGACAAAGGCCCGCAGGGCGATCCGGGAGAGAAAGGCCCGACCGGCGACAAGGGTCCCGATGGCGACAAAGGACCACAGGGCGACCCCGGTGAGAAAGGCCCAACTGGCGACAAAGGCCCACAGGGCGATCCCGGTGAGAAGGGTCCTGTTGGCGACCAGGGGCCGATAGGTGAGAAAGGCCCGAACGGGGACAAAGGCCCCAATGGCGATAAAGGACCCCAGGGCGACCCGGGTGAGAAAGGCCCCACTGGGGACAAGGGACCGGTTGGCGACCAGGGGCCGATAGGTCTTCAGGGGCCGATCGGCGAGAAAGGTCCGACCGGGGACAAAGGTCCTGACGGCGACAAAGGCCCGCAGGGCGATCCGGGCGAGAAAGGTCCGACCGGGGACAAAGGTCCGACTGGCGACCAGGGCCCAGTAGGTCTCCAGGGGCCCATCGGTGAGAAAGGCCCGACCGGGGATAAAGGCCCGACCGGGGACAAAGGTCCGACGGGTGACAAAGGCCCGACCGGGGACAAAGGCCCGACGGGTGACAAAGGCCCGACCGGAGAAGGGATCCTCGTGACCGGCTTCACGACGAATAATGCGTCGACCTCGAATACGAACTACCTCGGTCCGTTCCTTACCAGCAACCCGGCCACGAACGAGGGCACCGTGCAGCAGGTGATGCCGATTGCTGGGACCGTTGCCAACCTGACCGTGAAACTCGCGAACGATCCGGGGAACGCCCCCAACAACTACACGTTCACGATTCGCAAGAACGGAAGCGGTGCATCAGGCGGGACCACGGTGAGCTGCAAAATCGAAGGAAGCAGCACCTCCTGCAACAGCGGCGCCAACTCGGTGGCGTTTGCGCAGGGCGATCTGCTCTCCCTCCAGATAGTTCCGAACAGCGAACCGGACAGCACCGGTGCGATTCGCTGGGGAGTGACGCTCACCCCGTAGGGAAGCCGGATAGCGCTACACGGGCCGCGTCATCGCAATTCGTCGGTGACGCGGCCCGTCGCGTCTTCCTATTCGACCGGGACGATTCGTCCGGCGGTTACCAGCCGCAGGGCCTGCTGGAAATCGGGCGCGAAGACCTCGACCTGGACGTCCTCGCCTGGATAGGCGACGTACACGCTCTCCGGCCGGGTCTGGCTGAAGTAGACGACGCCGCCCTCCGGAGCCTTGGCGAGCACGCCGTCATCGCGCTTGCCTTCTCGGCGCAGCACGGCCGTCGCGTCTGCGACTCGGTAGCTGCCAACGGTGAGGAAGGGGCGTGGATCGTCAGCCGTTGCGCCGCCGGTCAAGTAGCGCAGGAACGTCCTCTCCGCTGAGGGTTGGCTCAGCTCCAAGCGCGAACCCGCCGGCGGACCGACCCAGTAGATCGGCATGGAGCTGGAAGCGGCCGTGTCCCGCAGCCTCTCGACGCTGACGATCTCGGGGCCGCCGCTCGAGGCGGCCGGCTCCGGCGAGCTCTCGGACTCGTTGTCGTCGATCAGCATCCAGACGAGGAGC
>DASTYR010000208.1:0-2022 GCA_035764795.1 Solirubrobacterales bacterium
GCCGAAGCTGCTGCTCGCCGGCTGGTCGGCCTACCCGCGCACGCTGGACTTCGAGCGCTTCCGCGCGATCGCCGACGCCGTCGGCGCCTACCTCGTGGTCGACATGGCCCACTTCGCGGGCCTCGTAGCGGGCGGCGAGCACCCCAACCCCGTCCCGTACGCCGACGTCGTGACCTCGACGGTCCACAAGACGCTCGGCGGCGCGCGCGGCGGTGTGATCCTGTGCCGCGAGGAGCACGCCAAGGCCATCAACTCGGCCGTCTTCCCGGGTCAGCAGGGCGGCCCGCTCGAGCACGTCATCGCCGGCAAGGCGGTGGCCTTCCGCATCGCTCAGACCGAGACCTTCCGCGAGCGCCAGCAGCGCACCGTGGCCGGGGCCAAGGCGGTGGCCGACGAGCTGCTGCAGGCCGGCAACGGCGTCAACGTCCTCACCGGCGGCACCGACGTGCACCTGATCCTCGTCGACCTGCGCGACTCGGAGCTCGACGGCCAGCAGGCCGAGGACCGCCTGCACGAGGTCGGCATCACCGTCAACCGCAACGCCGTCCCCTTCGATCCGCGCCCGCCGATGGTCACCAGCGGCCTGCGCGTCGGCGCGAGCGCGCTGGCCACGCGCGGCCTGCAGGTCGAGGACTTCCACGAGGTCGGGCGCATCATCGCCGCGGTGCTGTCGGAGGACTTCGAGGCCGGCAAGGCCGATCTGGCCGAGCGTGTCGCGGCCATCGCGGACCGCTACCCGCTCTACGAGCACCTCGCCGCACAGGCCGCTGCGGCGTAGCCCAGCCGCCCCGGCCCGTAGGCTCCTCGGTCGATGACCGAGGCCGACGCGGTCTACGCCTTCTTCGTCGCCTTCGCCGCGGCGGCGCTGCTGACGCCGCTGACGGCAAGGCTGGCGCGGCGCGTCGGCGCCGTCGACCACCCCAAGGAGCGCGGGCTCGGCGCGGGGTCGACGCCGCTGCTCGGGGGTCTCGCGATGCTCGGCGGGGTGCTGCTGAGCTCGGCGCTCTTCCTCGACTTCGGCGGCGCCACCTCGGAACGGCTGAAGGGCGTCCTCGCCGGCGCCGTGGTCATCGCCTTCGTCGGCGCCCTCGACGACCGCTTCGACCTGCCGCCGGGAGCCAAGCTCGCGGGCCAGATCGTCGCGGCGGTGATCCCGGTGGCGGCGGGCGTCGAGGTCACGAACATCACGCTGCCCTTCGTGGGCGCGGTCAACTTCGGCGACGCGGGCGGCCCGCTCACGGTGGCCGGCCTCGTCGCCGTGATGAACGTCGTCAACCTGTCCGACGGCGCCGACGGGCTGGCCGCCGGGGTCTGCGCGATCAGCGCGATCACCTTCTCGATCATCGCCTTCGACCTCAACCGCAACCACGCGGCGGTCTTCGCTGCCATCACGGCCGGCGCGGCGCTCGGCTTCCTCATCCACAACTTCCACCCGGCGTCGGTCTACATGGGCGACTGCGGATCGAACCTGCTCGGGCTGCTGCTGGGCTGCATCGCCGTCGAGGGCGCGGTCAAGACGCAGGCCGTCCTGGCCCTGCTTTTCCCGTTGGTGGTCCTGGCGGTGCCCTTCCTGGACACCACGTTCGTGGTTCTCAAGCGCATGAAGTACCGCCGCCCGATCTACCGGGCCGACGCCAACCACTTCCACCACCGCCTCACCCGCATCGGCTTCAGCCAGCGCCGGACCGTGCTCTATCTCTACGCGTGGACGATCCTGCTCGGCGGCTTCGCGGTCGCGCTGCGCTTCGTGCCCTACTCCGACCACCACGGCCACTTTCACACGGGTTGGACGGTCGCCGTGGTCGGGTTCGGCCTGCTCGTGATGGCCGCGTCGGTCTACCTGGTCTACGTGCTCGAGATCCTCAAGTTCAAGCGGCTGGACACCATGCGCCTGCGCCGGGTGGGGGCGACGGAGGCCGAGATCGACGAGGACGTCCAGCGGCGCCTGGAGACCGGCGAGTTCGAGCAGGTGCGGCGTGAGACCGAGGAGTTCGACGCCGTCCGCGAGTGAGCGAAGTGGTA
>DASTYR010000209.1:0-6503 GCA_035764795.1 Solirubrobacterales bacterium
AACCGGCGGATACTCAAAGTGGCGAGCTAATTAGCTCGCCACTTGTCGGGGGAGGGGGTCATGGCCCCTCGCCCCCTTACCGCCGCCGTTCTCTTTCGCGCCGCGCCTGTTCCCGCTCGCGTTCGCGTTCGCGCAGTTCGCGCTGTTTCTGCGCCCGCAGGCGTTCGAACTCGATCTTGGTGAGGGGGAGTTTGGGGGTCACTTCGCGGCAGACGCGGCCGACGCAGTCGATCAGCCGCTTCATCTGGCGGTGCAGGAAGTTGCGGATCGGGAAGAAGTTGGGGACCTTGTGCAGGGAGTTGAGCTCGTGGGGGTCGCGGTTGAGGTTGTAGAGCTCCTTCTCGCCGGTCGGCCAGGCGATGTACTTGTATGGGCCGAGGCGGATCCCGGCATAGTCCTTGGGCGGGGCGAGCAGGGAGGCCGTCGCCTTCGGGGCCTTTGCCGATGCGGTCGCTCCGCTAGCGGCGGCCCGCGCGCCCGTGGAGCTGCTCGCACCCGCTGCCTCGGCGCCCTCTTCCGGGATCGCGCCATTGCCTTCGACGTCACTGGTCTCTACGAAGGACTCGAAGAGGATCGGCCGACGGCTGCGCAGATCTTCGTCTTCGAGGAACGGCACCAGGGAACGGCCGTCCATGCTCTTGGTCGCTTCGACGCCGGCCAGCTCGAGCAGGGTCGGCGCGACGTCGACGTTGGCGGTCAGCTCGCCGGTCGAGCTGTTCGGTTTGATCCCGGGCCCGCGGATCAGGAAGGGCACGTGGGTGGCCGGCTCGTAGGCGAGGAACTTGCCGCCCAGCAGGCGGTGCTCGCCGAAGAAGAAGCCGTTGTCGGAGACGAAGAGGATGTAGGTGTTGCCGAGCCGTCCCATCGCCCCCAGCGTGTCGACGACCCGTTTGACGCCGTCGTCGACCGAGCGCAGCGACTCGAGCTGCTTCTGCCAGTAGACGCGGTAGGTGCGCTTCTCGTTCGGGGTCAGGTGCGAGGCGTCGCGTATGAAGCGCGGCTTGTCGGTGACGGTGCCCTCGTCGAAGCCTTCGGAGCGATCGTGCGGGAGCCGCTTGCCGCGGAACCAGTCGTAGTGGCGCGGCGCCGGCTCGGGGCCCGCCGGGCGGCGGAAATCGCCGTGGGGGGCGGTGTAATCGAGCAGCGTGAAGAAGGGCTGTTCGGCTGGCGTCGCCAGCATCTCGTTGGTGGCGATCGTCGTCAGCTGGTCGGTGATGTAGAAGCAGGGTTGGCCATTGGCGGGCGCGTCGGGGCAACCGAAGTCGTCGCGGACGCCGTATTCGCGCGTTTCCCAGCTGCCGCCGTCGCCGAACGGGCCCTGGATCTGCCCGTTCACGTTGATGCTCTGCCCGTAGTAGTAGTGCGTGGTGTCGGACTTGGGGACCGAGTACCAGGCGTGCCAGCCCGGCGGGACCTCGGTCCCCGTGCTGTAGGGCTCGTCGCCGTAGCCGTTGAGGAACTTGCCGACGTGAATCGTGCGGTAGCCGGCGGCCGAGAGCCAGGTCGCGAGGTTGTGCTGCACCGCCCCCCGGAAGCTGAAGCCGAGGTAACCGCCGTTCGGCTGGATGTTGCCCTTGACGTTGTGGTTGTGGGCGTAGCGGCCCGTCAGCAAGCTGACCCGCGAGGGGCAGCAGAGTGGATAGGGGATGTAGTAGCGATTGAAGGTCATCCCCTTTTTCGCGATCAGGTCGAGCGTGTTCGGCATCGCCCGCGTTTCGCCGGTGCCAGGGAAGGTTTCGAAGGTCGCGTAGAGGCTGTCGAGCGTCTGGTCGTCGGTCTGGATGACGACGAAATTGGGAGGCTGGCCGGCGGTGCGAGGGGGCGGGATTTCGCCGGCGGATGCCGCTCGAGGCGCAAGGGAGGAGGCTGCGAGCCAGACCCCCAGAGAGAGCGCCAGCGCCGCGAGCAACGCCGAAGCTCGCACCGGCGGGCGGGCGCTTACGAGATAGCGGATGTGGCTGGGCGCATTCATCGACGGGTAGCCGTACGGCCTAGAGACGAAACCGATCGCCTCCGGCGAAGTTGCGAAAAGCTAGAAAACCGTCAGGACGGGCGAGGGGGCGAGTCAGGACGCGCCGAGCTTTTTCGCTGCGTCACGGAAGTTTTTGACCGTCGCAGCAGGGGCTTTGCGCCCCTCGAGCTTCTCGTTGTGGCGGTTGACCCAGATCACCGGCACGTTCATCTTCAGCAGCGGGGCGATATCGGTCGTGTAGCTGGAGGCGATGTGGACCCAGCCTTTCTTGCTGCCGATCCGCCGCGCGCACTCTTTGAAGTGCACCGGTTCCGGCTTGTAGCTGCGCACCTGATGGGCGGTGACGACAAGGTCGAGTTCGGTGCGCAGGTGGCGCCGTGAGACGCCGAGCAGCGTGTCGTCGATGTTGGAAACGATCCCGATCTCGTAGCGTTTGCCCAGCCGGTCCATGGCGGCGTTGGCCTCGCGGAAGGGCAGCCAGTAGGCGACGCTGTTGGGCAGGAACTGTGCCCGTGAGGGCTCGATCTCCCAGCCGACCTCGCGTGCGACCTTGACGATCGTCCGCCGCAGCACCTCCGCGTAGAGTTCGTAGGAGCCGGCCATGATTTCGGCCTGCACTTCGAAGAAGCGCTCCATGAAGGGCCCCTCGTCGAAGCTGAAGCCGTCCTTCTCAGCCTCTTTCTTGCAGGCTTCGAGGATGCCTTTCTCCCAATCGATCAGGGTGCCGTAGCAGTCGGTGGTCACCCATTTGATGGTTTTGAGGCTCGGGAGCGGCATGCGGCGCGGCATCTTATAGGCTGCCCGCCGCGCTCGGCAGGGCGCACACTCCACCATGGACCTCCTCGAGTACCAGGGCAAGCAGCTGTTCGCCGCGCACGGCATCGCCGTGCCGAGCGGCGAGGTCGCCTCGACGGTGGATGAGGCGGTTGCCGCGGCCGAGCGGATCGGTTATCCCTGCGCGATCAAGGCCCAGGTCCTGATCGGCGGGCGCGGCAAGGCCGGCGGGATCAAGCTTGCCCAGAACGCCGAGGAGGCGCGCGAGCACGCCGACGCGATCCTCGGCATGGACATCGTCGGCCCTCACGGCGAGGGACCCTTCCGCGTCGACCAGGTCTGGATCGAGGGCGGCTCCGACATCGCCGAGGAGTACTACGCCTCGGTCATCCTCGACCGCGGCGAGAAGAAGCTGCTGGCGATGGTCTCCGCCAAGGGCGGCATGGACATCGAGGCGGTCGCCGCGGAGGACCCGGAAGCGCTGGTCAAACGGCATATCGACCCGACCCGCGAGTTCGACGCCGCCGCGGCACGTTCGATCGTCGCCGACGCCGGCCTCGCCGAGGACGCCCTCGACCAGGCCGCCGAGGTGCTGGTGAAGCTGGCCGAGGTGGCGCGCGAGGAGGACGCGACGCTGATCGAGGTCAATCCGCTGATCGTCACCGCCGATCGCGAGGTCGTGGCGCTCGATTCGAAGGTGACGATCGACGGCAACTCGCTCTTCCGGCACCAGGAGCTGGCCGAGATCGCCGACACCGTCGACGATCCCCAGGAGCAGATGGCGAAGGAGAAGGGGCTGACCTACGTCAAGCTCGACGGCAACGTCGGCATCCTCGCCAACGGGGCCGGCCTCTGCATGTCGACCCTCGACGTCGTCGCGCAGGCGGGCGGCGCCCCGGCCAACTTCCTCGATGCCGGCGGCGGCTCGAAAGCGGAGGCGATCGTCAACGCGCTGGAAGTGATCAAGTCCGACCAGAAGGTCGCGGCCATCCTCTTCAACATCTTCGGCGGCATTACGCGCTGCGATGAGATCGCCAAGGGGATCGTCACCGCCTCGGGTCAGATCGATCTGGGCGTGCCGTTGGTGGTGCGTCTCGACGGGACGAACTCCGAGGAGGGCCTGAAAATCCTCGCCGAGGCGGATCTGCCGAACCTGCACCAGGAGAAGACGATGCTCGACGCTGCACGCCGCGTCGTCGAGCTCGCGGGGAGCGCCTCATGAGCATCGTTGTTGGCAGTGACACGAAGCTCGTCGTCTCTGGCCTGACCGGCCGCGAGGGGTCCTTCCACGGGCTGCGCAACCGCGCCTACGGGACCGACCTGGTCGCCGGCGTCACCCCCGGCAAGGGGGGCCAGGACGTCGAGGGCGTGCCGATCTACGACTCGATCCGCGAGGCGGTCGAGCAGCAGGGTGCCAACACCTCGATGATCTTCGTCCCCGCCCGCTTCGCCGCGCCGGCGATCGACGAGGCGATCGAGTCGGGGGTCGAGACGGTGATCGCGATCACCGAGGGAATCCCGGTCCTCGACATGCTGAAGACCTACTGGAAGGCGCGGGAGGCCGGCGTGCGGCTGATCGGGCCGAACTGCCCCGGCGTCCTCTCGCCCGGCAAGGCCAACGTCGGCATCATCCCGGCCCAGTTCTTCGATCCCGGCAAGATCGGCGTCGTCTCCAAGAGCGGCACGCTGACCTACCAGATCGGCAACGAGCTGAAGCAGGCCGGCGAGGGCAACTCCTCGATCGTCGGCATCGGCGGCGACCCGATTGTCGGCTCCGACTTCATCGACATCCTCAAGCTGTACGAGGCCGATGAGGAGACCGAGCTGATCGTGATGGTCGGTGAGATCGGCGGCGACGCCGAGGAGCGCGCCGCCGAGTTCATCGCCGCCGAGATCTCCAAGCCCGTCGTCGCCTACATCGCCGGCTTCACCGCGCCGCCCGGCAAGCAGATGGGCCACGCCGGCGCGATCATCTCCGGCTCCTCGGGCACCGCCCAAGCCAAGAAGGAAGCGCTCGAGGCCAAGGGCGTGCGGGTCGGCGAAAGCCCAACCGAGACGGCCCGGATCGCCGTCGAGACGCTGCGCGGCTAGCCGCCGCATTGCGGTCGGGCACCCCGATTCCCTAAGCCGTTAGCAGCTGTCGCAGCTCGAACGCGACCGCGTCGGGTTCCTCCTTCAGACGGCGGTCTGTCAGACGGACCACCTGGTAGCCGGCGACCCTGAAGGCGATGTCGCGGGCGCGGTCGCTCTCGAAGGCGGCACGGTGGCGGTGGAACTCCCAGCTGTCCATCTCGACGACGAGGCGGTGCTGCGGCCAGTAGGCATCGACCTCGCGATCGAGGACCGAGACGTTCGTATGGGGCGTCGGCAGGCCGCTGAGGTGGCGACGATAGAACTCCATGAACCGGTCCTCCAGCGGAGTGCGCGTCCGCGGGGTCGTGGTCAGTGAGGCGATGAGGCGCCGGCAGACACCGACGCCGCGACGACCGACGCCTTTCTCGCAGACGCGTTCCAGCGCAGCAACTCTGAGGAGATTTAGGCGGTCCGCCTCCTCGAAGAGGCGGGCAAGCCGATCTTCGTCGAGGACATCAGCAAGATCGAGGAGTGTCCGGGCAACGGTGGTGACCGGAATCCGGTCGCGAACCGTCCGTTCCTCGGGCCTCAACCGGCCGTGGTGCAGCCGAATGCCCCTTCGCCCCTGTTTGCCGCGTCCGGTCACGTCCACGGGCCCACCTGCGCTGACCAGTCCCCAGAGCGCCGCCGCACTGCTATGGCTGAGCGCGGCCTCATCGCCGCAGGCAAGGACGGCGGCCATCCAATGCCCGCGAAGGAGCACTCTCTTGTGGCCCCAGCTATAGACGCCTCGATGCATGAGCTGCAGGCGCCCGCTCTGCATGCGTCGCTCGATCTGGCGACCGCTCATTCCCGCCGCGACCAGTTGGCGACGGGCGACCACCCCGAACTGGCGGTCGGCGAGCGCGGCCAGACGCCGTTCTCTCTCGACGATTTGCGGCTCCGCATCGCGCCCTGCAAGGGGTGATTGACCTTGACCACCCATACCGGGGGTAAAGGTCAATCACCCCTGAAGTCGCCCCGGCCGTGATCTCCTCTCGGGGGCTAGAAGCCGCACGTTGGGGGCGTTGCTAGGCTCGCCGGACGATGGCTGCTGACACGATTTCGTTTGCCCGTGGGGCGCCGAGCGCCGACATCCTGCCTAAGGACGCGGTGCGCGAGGCGGCCGCGGCGGCGCTGTCCGAGGACTGGCAGAAAGCGCTCTCCTACGGCACGGGGATCGGTCATCCCGGCCTCTGCCAGTGGGTCGCGGAGCGGCACGGAGGGCTCGATTCCGGGCAGGTGATGATCGCCAACGGCTCGCTCGAGGCGGGCTGGATGCTCTTCGAGCACCTGCTCGAGCCAGGCGATCGGGTGATCGTCGAGCAGCCGACCTACGACCGGACGCTGCTGATGCTGCAGCGGCTCGGGGTGGAGTTGGTGCCGGTCGCGCTCGAGGCCGACGGCATCGACGTCGCGGCCGTGGAGGCGGCGCTCGCCGACGGACCGATCGAGCTCGCCCACGTCATCCCCAACTTCCACAACCCGGCCGGTTGCACTCTCTCGGCCGAGAAGCGGGTGCGGCTGGTTGAGCTGGCCGCCGAGCACGGCTTCTGGCTCTTCGAGGACGACCCATATCGAGAGCTGCCGTTCGAGGGCGAGGCGCTGGAGACGATGCTCTCGCTCGACAAGGCCGATCGCGTCG
>DASTYR010000210.1:0-2701 GCA_035764795.1 Solirubrobacterales bacterium
TCGCGCTCGGCCCCGCGGTCGCTCCGGGTGACCTGCGCCTCTCATGGTCACTGGCGCTCCGAACGCTGCGCGCTACACAGGCCGGCGTTCTCTCGAGCGAGGGTTTGCAGGTTGCGGAGGAGCAACTGGTCGACCTCTTGCTCTTTGAGAGCGGGCCCCTCGTTCGACGCATGGCGGCGCGGCGCCTGGCGCCGCTGGTGCCGCTGACCCCGAGAGCACGCGCGCGGATGCTCGAGACGGCGCTCGCCTACGTGCGCCACCAGGGAAGCCCCATGGCGATGGCGGAGGCGCTGCACGTCCACCCGCAGACGGCCCGCTACAGGATCGCTCGCTTGCGCGACCTGCTCGGCGATCAACTGGACGATCCCGATGCCCGCTTCGAGCTGGAGCTGGCGTTGCGCGCCGACCCGCTCGCTGCCGGGCTGGAGGGCGCCTAGCGCCTGTGCTTGCGCGGCAGGGTGCCGAAGACCACGTCCCAGAGTGGCGACGAGACTCCGTAGCCGAAGCGGTGGTCCTGGAAGTGATGGCGCATGTGCTGCTCGCGCAGCCGTTTGCCAAGCGCCGACTTGGGGACGAAGTGGTGCACGTAGTAGTGGGTGTAGTCGTAGACCAGGTAGCCGGCGATCAGGCCGGCGAAGAGGGGGTAGGCGGCTGGCGTCCCGAAGAGGAGGGCGAAGGCCCCGAGGAAGAGCGCCGCCAGCGGAATCGAGACGGCGGGTGGCATCACTAGGCGCAGCTTGTCGTTCGGGTGGTCGTGGTGGATGCCGTGGATGATGAAGTGCATGCGCCGTCCGAAAGCGTTGTCGGGCTCCCAGTGGAAGACCAGCCGGTGCAGCCAGTACTCGGTCAGGGTCCAGATGCCGACGCCGCCGGCCGTCAGCAGCGCAAGCTCCCAGGCGACCAAGCCCCGATCCGCGCCGAGCCACTCCATGAGGCCGATCACGGGCAGGAAGATCGCGGCCGGCACCAGCGGGTGCACGCGCGAGAAGAAGTTGAGGAACTCGCTCTCGAAGAGCGGTGGGGAGGCCGAGAGGTGGTCCCTGCGGTTCCGGGCTTCCATCCAGCGCAATGGTAGCGCCGCCCGCCCCGGCGGCCGGCGGAGTTCCGCGCATCGGATATTGACCACACCGGACTGGGGCCAATGTCGGATGCGCATCGAGCGGCGGGGCCAGGATGCCCGCCTCGGCTCGTCGCCAAACGCCTTCAGCCGGTGCTTCCCCGCAAGACGCGGGAACGATGTCACGGATCTGTTTCAAGATCGTTGCGCTTTGCGGAATCGCTGTCACGAAACCGTCACGGCGATGCCAAGATGCCCGCCCGATGCCGCGCAAGCCAAAACCCCCCAAGTGCGAGGACTGCTACTTCCGCCAGAACATGCTCTGCGCGCTTCAGGAGGATGAGCCCTGCGCGACCTTTAGAGCGAACCGCCCAGAGGGGCTCGTCCCGCCGCGCCAGCCGGTTCTGCTGATGCGCCCACCTCGCTGGGCGACGCAACCGCAGCAGGCGTAGGGCGAGCGAGGCCGCCTCGCCGGTGCCCGCCACCGCCTGCGGCGGTGGCATTTGGTGCCGCTTCGCGGCTGGAAATTACTCTGCGGAGCCGCTTCGCGAGGCTCCAGCGAGGCGACCTCGCTCGCCTTTCCTCGATGGCTATGGTTTTCCCTCATGACTGAGCGGGACTTGTTCGCCAACTTTGCCCGGATGCGCAGGGAGATGGATCAGATGCTCGGGGGCGCGTGGGGAAGAACCACTTATGTGAGCCGTAGGAGTACGGGGTTTTCTCCCAACGTCGACGTCTACTACTGCGGGGATCCGCAGCGGGCGGTGGTGAAGGTCGACTTGGCCGGGGTCGACCTTGACGAGGTTGGGATAGAGGTCAGCGGGCGACAGTTGGCGATCGTCGGCGAGCGGGCGGTCCAGGAGATCGAAGGGCGCGTCTACCAGCAGGTCGAGATCCCCTCCGGGCCGTTTCGACGGGTGGTCGAGCTGCAGGTCGAGGTCGACGCCGACCGGGCGACCGCGACCTACGAGGACGGCGTGCTGCGGATCGACCTCCCCCTGCGCGACCCGGCTGAGACGAGCCGGCGCGTGCCGATAGGGCGGGATTGATGGCGGACCGCACCTGCGAGAGGCGGCGCTGATGGAGGGCTCGCCGGTGCTCGAGGTGGTCGAGTCGCCCCTTGACGCAGAGGACGCGATCCGCGCCAACCAGCCGCTACCCGACGCCTTACCGGTGCTGCCGCTGCGGGACACGGTCACCTTCCCCGAGACGCTGACCCCCCTTGCCGTCGGACAGCCACGCTCGATCAAGCTGGTCGACGACGTGCTCGGCGCCAATCGGATGCTGGTCATGGTTACCGCTCGCGATCCCGAGGACGAGGAGCCCGGCCCCACCGGTCTCCACGATGTCGGCGTAGTCGGTGTCGTCGCACGGATGTTGAAAGTGCCGGACGGGAGCCTCCGCATCCTCGTCCAGGGCACGCAACGCGTGCGGCTTGGGCCCTACGTCGCCGAGGAGCCCTACCTGGTGGCGAGGATCTCCGAGCTGCCCGACAACCTCAGGGAGGGTCCTGAGCTTGAGGCGCTGACCCACAATGTGCAGCGCACCTTCTCGGAGATCGTCGAGCACATCCCCTACCTGCCCGAGGAGCTGCAGATGGCCGTCGCCAATATCGACGACCCGGCGGCGCTGGGCCATCTGATC
>DASTYR010000211.1:0-3656 GCA_035764795.1 Solirubrobacterales bacterium
TGGGACCGGACGTGCTCGCCGAGGATTTCGACCTGACGGAGACGGTGCGCTCGCTGCGATCGTCCCCCGACCGCCAGCTCGGCGATGCGCTGCTCGATCAGAGCCTGGTGGCGGGCATCGGCAACATCTTCAAGAGCGAGGCCTGCTTCGCGGCCCGCCTCGATCCGTGGCGGGCGGTGGGCGACCTCGACGACGACGAGCTGGCGCGGGTGGTCACCGCCGCCCGCGACCTGATGCAAGCGGCCGTCGCCGAAGGCCGCCACGCCCGTGCCGTCTACCGCCGTGCCGGCCGCCCCTGCCCGGCCTGCGGCGGCCCTATCTCCTCACGCGGCCAGGGCGACGCCAACCGCACGACCTACTGGTGTCCCCGCTGCCAGGTGTGAGCGCCGACTGTGGACTTGAGCCGCCTATAGCCGGCTCAAGTCCACAGTCAGTGACGGAATGGGTTGGGCGGGGGGCGGGTAGAGCGACCGCATGGCACCCTGGATCGCCCGTCGCATGCTGCCCGTCGCCTGGCGCCGCATCCCCTGGAAGATGGTTTGGGCGGTGGCGCTCTGGCTGACCGAGAAGGGACGCGAGCGGGTCGAGACCAACCTGACCCAGAAGGAGCGCAGCGAGCTCTGGGCCCTGGTCAAGAAGTCCAAGGGGCGGCCCGACAAGCTGTCGGGGCGAGACCGAACCAGGGTGAAGAACATCGTCACCAAGGCGATCCGTGGCTGAGACCAGGATCACCCCCTATCGCAACGGCCCTTATCTGGTGCGCGGCCCGTTCGTCCTCGTCGACCAGGACGGCAACGAGATCGAGGTGAAGCGGCGCGTCGTGGCCCTATGCCGCTGCGGGCGCTCGCAGATCCGGCCCTTCTGCGACGGCACTCACAAGACGACGCGATTCCGCGCCGAGAGCGGCTTGGCCGCGTCGCCCTCGGAGGCGCCCGATGTCGAGTCGGTGCTGGCGGACTCCGAGCTCGGCCCGTCAGACTCTGAGCCGAAGCCGCTGGCGCGCGACTCGGCGTAGCGACGGCGCAGGACCCGCAGCGAGTTCGCCGCGAGCGGCAGCCGGCGGTCGCCATATCGCACCCCTCCGGCCAGCCGTTCGCCGACCGCCAGCCAGGAGCAGGCCGCCCGCTCGGCGATCCAGGCCGGCGCCAGCAACGAGCCGCTGAAGGGAAAGCGCTCGGCACCGCCGGCACGGCGGCGCCCCAGCTCGGCGACCCCGACGGCACTTGCCGCGGCGAGCGCGAGCCGGGGCCAGCGGCGGCGACGCGCCTGCCCCAGCGCCAGCGGCCCGATCGCGAGGTAAGCCGCCAGCCGTCCCGGCATCGCGAAGTCATCGTAGGCCTGGCGCACCCGCTGCGAGAGGAAGTGCGCGGCGGTCGGCGGCCGCCGCGCCACGTAGAGGTCGAGCGGGGTGATCACCCGGCCGCCGGCGGCGCGGATCGTCCGCATCAGCTCGAGGTTCTCGAAAAGCGCGTCGCCGTCGTAGGCGCCGCTGCTCAGGAAGACGCTGCGGCGGACCGCCAGCGTGCCGGGAAAGTCGCCGACCGGGAACTCCGGGTCGCCGCTGAAAACCCGGTTTAGCAGCGAGCGGGCCGTGTCCCAGCAGGCGTGCCAGGGCAACTCGTCGAAGTAGTTCTGCGGCCGCACCAGGTCGGCCTCGCCTAGCAGGGCCGCCGTCCGGCGCAGCGCCGCCGGCTCGTAGCGCACGTCGTCGTCGGCGATCACCACCCGCTCGTGCGAGCACTCGCGCAAGCCGGTCACGACGCCGTTGACTTTGCCCATCCGGAAGTCGAGCTCGGGGTCGGGACGCAGGTGGCGGGCGACCCCGCGCAGCGCCGCGGCGTGGGCATTGAAAACCTCGGGTGGCGAGCCGTCGACGACGAGGATCTCGTCGACCTCGCCGGCAATGCCGCGCAGGTACGCGCTCAACTCGTCGATCGGACCCGGTGCAGCCCAGCGCAGCGGCAACACGTACGACACACCGCCGCTGGCCGCGACGAGTGCTCCCTTTCCGTTCTCATGACACGGTAAGGGAGCACTCGTGCCGCTTTGCCGCCCCTCGCTCACAGCGGCTCGCGCAACGACGTGCCGCCGGCCTCCCAGGCGCCGAGCAGGCAACGGGCGAAGCGGTCCTCCAGGTAGAGCAGGGCGCGGGCGCCAAAGATGATGTCCGACGCCAGCTCCGGCTCCGCCCGCGCCAGCCCGCCGGCCAGGTCGTAGGCGGCGATGTTCTCGTGCACGGCGTCGGCCTCGACGTGCTCGTCGTAGAAGTCGATCGCCTCGGCGTCGAATCCGAGCCGGCGCAGGCCGTTGCCATAGCGGCGGTTGGGGCGGGCCGAGGTCATCTCGAACATCGCCAGGTGGCCGACGATGGCACCGCGGCGGGCCCGGTGCAGCCCCAGCGCCGACATCAGGTTGACGGTGGCGAGCGTCGGCCCGGGGATCCGGCCGAGGTAGGCGTTCTCGCGGTCCTCGAGGCCGAGCGCCCGCATCGTCTTGGCGAAGAGCACCGAGTGCATCCGCTCCGGCCGGCCGCCGCCGTACTCGTCGGCCTGCACCTCGAGCAGCGCCGTCTTGGCGGGCCCGGCGAGGCGCGGAATCGCCCAGCTGTGCGGGTCGGCCTCCTTGAGCTGGTAGAGCGAGCGGTGGGCGACGAACTCGCGGAATTCCTCGAGGCCGGCCTGGTGCTCGAGATGGCGCGAGAGCGAGACGCCTTCGTCGCCTTCCTCGAGTCGGAAGAGGTGATCGCCGACCTCGTCCGGGTCGACCGGGTCGCCGGGCCCGACCGCATCCTCGAGCGCCCCAAGAAATGCGGCCTCGAGCGCCGCCCGAGCCGCCAGCAGGGTCGGGCTCCATTCCCAAGTCGGGTCGACGCCGGGGAAGGAGCGGTAGTGGAGCTCGTAACAGAGGTAGAGGGCGAGCTGCAGGTCGTCGTCGCCGAGCGGGTCCTCGACCCCCGCCAGGAGGCCGCCGACCGCTTCGGCCGCCTCCAGCGGCAGCACCGCGTTGTCGGCGGGCGGCGTTGAGAGCAGCGCGGCGATCAGTTCGCTCAGCGGCCCCGCCGTCGGCGTCGCCAAACGCTCGGAGCCGGCTTCCATCTGCTCGACCCCGATCGCAGTCACGAGCTACTGCTTCCCGCCATCGCCAGCGGGAAAACTCCACCCGCCGTTAGTTGAACACCCAATGGGTGCTCAACTTAGCGGCGGGTCAGGTGGGCAGCTCCTGGCGCTCGCTGAGCAGGGGCGCGAAGAGGTCGCCCTTCCCCTCGACCCGCTCCAGCACGGCGGCGTGGTCGAAGACGAGCCGGTCGGCGGCGCCCGCCTCCAGCGCCGTCTCCACCTCCTCCCACTCGAGCGGAGTCGAGACGGTCGGCTGCTCCCTGGCGCGCAGCGAGTAGACGCAGACCGTCGTCTTGTGCGGGTCGTTCTGGCTCCAGTCGATCAGCACCCTGCCGCCACGCTCGCTCTTGGTCATCCGCGAGACGACGCGGTCGCCGAACTTGCTCTCCAGCGTCTCGGCCACGGCGCGGGCGAAGGGCTTCGTCTGCTCGTAGGTGACGTCGGTGTTGAGCGGGACGTAGAGCTGCATGCCCTTCGAGCCCGAGGTCTTGGCGTAGCTGCGCAGGCCGAGCTGCTCCAGCATCCCCCTGATCCAGATCG
>DASTYR010000212.1:0-13507 GCA_035764795.1 Solirubrobacterales bacterium
AACGGTCTGCGCCAGTGCCCTCACGTCCGCCCCCTCGGCCGGCGGGTCGCGGACCAGGAGGGCAACGAGCTCGCGACGACGGCGCCGTCGCTCGTCCTCGCGCTCTGCCTGCGCCTCGGCGTATCCCTCCACCGAATCGGCCGAGAGCTCGTTGATATAGGCGAAGATCGCCTCGGCAAGGAGGCTCAGCGCCTCGGCGTCGAGGTCAGCTCGTCGAGCGGTAAAGGCGAGGTGGCGCCAAGCGACGCGGGCGCCTACCCGGTAGGCCGCCTGCAGGGAGTCGAGAGTGCGCCCCTGGCGCTGCTCCCCTCGGCCCAGCTCGACGTACACGTCGCGACCGGTACCCCGACCTGCGTCCGGATCCCTGACGAGGGCGAGGAACTGCGAGAGGGCTTCTGCCACGCCGGTCCGCAAGCCGCGACCGAAGCGACCCTCCAGGGGCCTCGCGTACTCGGGCACCTCACGACCGATGGCAGCAAGGATCTCCTCGGTGGTGGCCTCGAGCTCGGGCTCGAAGACGTCCGCTATCCCACTCGGGAGCGCGCGCCAAGGCTCCGAACCCACTTTCTTATCATTTGAATACAAATTTTCGGACATAAGACGTGGTCTTAAGCTTAATTCCTGTGTCGGAAGACGGGTAGGTTGGCTCCGTGGCCGAGATGCGCAAAGCCGAGAAGGCCGTCAACCTGGGCGCCGTCGTCCTGCCTTTCGTCGCGACGATCGCCGCCGTGACCCTTCTCTGGAACAGCCTGGTCAGCCCCACCGACCTCGCGATCGCCGTCGCCATGTACCTGTTGACGGCGGCCGGCATAACCGTTGGCTTCCACCGCCTGCTGACCCATCGATCGTTCCAGACCTCGAAGCCACTCGAATACCTCTTCGCCGCACTAGGCTCGATGGCGGTGCAGGGACCGGTGATCGCCTGGGTCGCCGACCACCGCAAGCACCATGCGCACACCGACGAAGAGGGGGATCCACACAGCCCGCACGTCGGCCACGGCGGGGGCGTGCGCGGCGTGTTGACCGGGCTTTGGCACGCCCACACCGGCTGGCTCTTTTCCAGCCAAGGACGAGCAGACTGGAAGCGCTACGCCGCCGATCTCTACGAGGACCGCGGCATGCGGATGATCTCACGCCTTTTCCCCTTGCTGGTTGCGCTCACCCTGGTAATTCCAGCCCTGGCCGGCTATCTCCTCAGCGGGACGCTGCTTGGCGCCGCGACGGGTCTTCTCTGGGGCGGGCTTGTGAGGATCTTCTTCGTCCACCACGTCACCTGGAGTGTCAACTCGATATGTCACTTCACTGGCAGCCGGCGATTTGCCACCGATGACCGCTCCACGAACGTGTTCTGGTTGGCACTTCCATCTCTGGGAGAGTCGTGGCACCACAACCACCACGCCTTTCCCCGCTCGGCACAGCACGGACTGCGACGCTGGGAGCTCGACCCCTCTGCGTTGATCATCTCGTCCATGGAGAAGGCGGGACTAGCTCGTAACGTCGTCCGCATCTCACCCGAGCGCCAAGCGGAACGCACCGCCTGACGTAGCGGACTTTCACAGTGTCATTGCATATGACACACTGCCCCGACTGTGCGACACTCCAGTTCGCAAACTTGCAGAACGTAACCGGCTCGCCCAGGGTGACCGGTCGAAAGGAATCAGATGCCAAGCACGACTCACGTACTCGACGAGGCAAGAGACCTGGTCAAGAAACGTCTCGCCGAGCTGGATGACGAGCGCCAGCGCCTCGAGCGAGCTCTCGCCGAGTTGGGCGAGAAAGCCACCGGCCGTGTGGGTCGCCGTCCGGGTCGCCCGCGTGGCTCGGGCACGAAAAAAGCTGCAGGCGCCCCGCGTCGGCGCAGACGGCGCAAAGGCGGCACCCGCGCCGACCAGGCCGTGAAACTCGTCGAGGCGAGCCCCGGGATCAGCGCCTCGGAGATCGCCAAGTCGTTGAAAATCAAGCCCAACTACCTCTATCGGGTCCTTGGGGACCTGGAGAAAGAGGGGCGGGTCAGTAAGAAAGGGCGCCAGTACTACGCGGGCAAATAGGGGCGCCTTGAAGGCGGTCCCGGTGGGAGCTTCACTTAACTTTTTCTGAAGAGCGCCTCTGGCCGTCCGAGGCTGGAACCGCAGAAAAAGTACAAGACGTTACGCCCCCACCGGGACCGCCTTACATCAGACGTAGCTGCGTTACACCAGGCCGAGCTGGTTGACGGCTTGGCGCTCTTCCTTTAGCTCGTTGATGGTGGCGTCGATGCGGGGGCGGGAGAACTCGGGGATCTCTAGGCCCTCGACGATTTGCCACTCGCCGCCGGTGCAGCGGCAGGGGTGGCCGGCTACTACGCCCTCCTCGATTCCGTAGGAGCCGTTCGACGGGACGCCCATCGAGACCCAGTCGCCCTGCGGGGTTCCGAGCACCCAGTCGCGGACGTGGTCGATCGCCGCGTTGGCCGCCGAGGCGGCGCTGGAGGCGCCCCGGGCGTCGATGATCTCCGCCCCGCGCTTAGCGACGCGGGGAATGAACTCGTCGGTGATCCAAGCCTCGTCGTCGACCGCGTCCCAGGCGCTGTCGCCGTCGACCTTCGCATTGACCAGGTCGGGGTACTGGGTCGTCGAGTGGTTGCCCCAGACCGTCATGTTGGTGACGCTCGCGACCGGCTTGCCGAGCTTGTTCGCCAGCTGCGTCTTGGCCCGATTGTGGTCGAGCCGCATCATCGCCGTGAAGCGCTCGCGCGGCACGCCGTCGGCGTTGGACATCGCGATCAGGCAGTTGGTGTTGGCCGGATTGCCGACGACGAGGACTCGCACGTCGTCAGCGGCGCCGGCGGCAATCGCTTCCCCCTGAGGCTTGAAGATGCCCCCGTTGGCCTCGAGCAGGTCGGCCCGCTCCATGCCGGGACCACGCGGCCGGGCACCGACAAGCAGGCCGACGTTGCAGCCCTCGAACGCCGCCCGCGGGTCGTCGAAGATGTCGATGCGGCGAAGCAGAGGGAACGCGCAGTCGTCGAGCTCCATCGCGGTCCCCTCGGCCGCCTTCACCGCGTCGGGGATCTCCAACAGGCTCAGCTCGACCGGGGTGTCGTCGCCCAGCATCTGGCCGCTGGCGATCCGGAACAAGAGCGCGTAGCCGATCTGCCCTGCGGCGCCGGTGACGGTGACTTTGACGGGGTTGCTCACTGGAATCGTCTCTCCTGAAGTCGTGGGTTTGGCGCGAGTGCCTGGGAATCAACCATCTAGGCCATCGCCTCTTGCAAGCGCGCGTTGATCGCGCCGAGGAACTCTTGGGTGGTGAGGTACTGCTGCTCGGGTCCGACCAGCAATGCCAGGTCTTTGGTCATCTGCCCGGCTTCGACCGTCTCGACGCATACCCGCTCGAGGGTCTCGGCGAAGCTTGAAACCGCGGGCGTCTCGTCAAGCCGTCCCCGGGCTGCGAGCGCTCGGGTCCAGGCGAAGATCGAGGCAATCGGGTTGGTGGAGGTGGGCTTGCCCTGCTGGTGCTGGCGGTAATGCCGCGTCACCGTGCCGTGGGCGGCCTCGGCCTCCACGGTCTTGCCGTCAGGGCTCATCAGGACGCTGGTCATCAACCCCAGCGAGCCGAAGCCTTGGGCAACGGTGTCGGACTGGACGTCCCCGTCGTAGTTCTTGCAAGCCCACACGTATCCGCCTTCCCACTTGAGCGAGGCGGCGACCATGTCGTCGATCAGTCGGTGTTCGTAACCAATGCCCTTGGCCTCGAAGTCCGTCTGGAACTCGTTCTCGTACACCTCGGCGAAGATGTCCTTGAAGCGGCCGTCATAGCGCTTGAGGATGGTGTTCTTGGTCGAGAGATAGACCGGGTAGCCGCGGTCGAGCCCGTATCGCATCGAAGCACGAGCGAAATCACGGATCGAGTCGTCGCGGTTGTACATCGCCATCGCGATGCCGCCTCCGTCCGGGAAGTCGTACACGTCGAGCTCGACCGGCTCGCCGCCGTCTTTCGGCGTGTAGGTGAGGGTTAGGTTTCCCGCTCCAGGTATCACCATGTCACTGGCGCGGTACTGATCGCCAAAGGCGTGACGTCCGATCACGATCGGCTTCGTCCACCCTGGCACCAGGCGCGGGATATTCGAAATCACGATCGGCTCGCGGAAGATCACGCCACCGAGGATGCTGCGGATAGTCCCGTTGGGCGAGCGGTACATCTCCTTCAGACCGAACTCCTCGACGCGTGCCTCGTCGGGGGTGATGGTGGCGCACTTGACGCCGACCCCGTGCTGCTTGATCGCTTCGGCGGCTTCGACGGTAATCCGGTCTTCGGTCGCGTCTCGGCTCTCGATGCCGAGGTCGAAGTAGACGAGCTCTACGTCGAGGTAGGGCAGGATCAGCTGTTCCTTGATGAAGGCCCAGATGATTCGGGTCATCTCGTCGCCGTCGAGCTCGACGATCGGGTTCTCGACTTCGATCTTGGAGTTCGGTTCCGTGGACACGGGCGCGGCGATGCTATCGATGCGACAATCGAGTCGATGGCGACCGTCGAGCGTCAAGCCACGCAGACTCACGAGGTCTTCAACCAGCCGCCGCCGCTGGAGGACTACAACCCATTCGACGCTGACCGGCCGCTGGCCGAGGCGCTGCGCCGCGAGGGAGCGGACTGGGCCGAGGTCGAGGCGCGCGAGCTGGGAGCGATCTGCGGCTCACGGCAGACGATCCGCTGGGGCTTCGAGGCAAACGAGCAAAAGCCGCAGCTGCGCACCCATGACCGCTACGGCCACCGCATCGACGAGGTCGAGTTCGACAGCTCTTGGCATGAACTGATGCGAATCGGGGTCGGCCACGGGCTGCACGCCTCGCCGTGGCGAGAGCCCGGGCCCGGTGCCCACGTCGCCCGTGCCGTCAAATTCATGCTGCTGATGCAGGCAGAGAGCGGTGTCGGCTGCCCGCTCTCGATGACCTACTCGGCGATCCCAGCTCTGCGGCGCCAGCCGGAGCTGGCCGCCGAATGGGAACCCCGCTTCCTCTCGCTCGACTACGACAAGCGCTCATTTCCGTCGGAGAGCAAGCGCGGCGCCCTTTGCGGGATGGCGATGACCGAGAAGCAGGGCGGCTCCGACGTGCGCGCCAACACCACCGTGGCCCAGCCCCTGAACGGCGGTGGATCCGGAGCCGAGTACGAGATCGTCGGCCACAAGTGGTTCTGCTCGGCGCCGATGTGCGACGCCTTCCTGGTCCTCGCCCAAACGGACTCCGGCATCTCCTGCTTCCTGATGCCGCGCTGGACGCCGGATGGCGAGCGCAACGCCTTCCACATCCAACGGCTCAAGGACAAGCTCGGCAACCGCTCCAACGCCTCCAGCGAGGTCGAGTTCCGCGGCGCCTGGGCGCGTCTCGTCGGCGAAGAGGGGCGCGGCGTCTCGACGATCATCGAGATGGTCAACCACACGCGCCTCGACTGCGTGATCGGCGCCGCCACCGGCTACCGCGCCGGCGTCGTCCAGGCGCTCAACCACGCTGCGCACCGCTCCGCCTTCGGTGCCGACCTGATCGACCAGCCGCTGATGCGCAACGTCCTCGCCGACCTCTGCGTCGAGTCCGAGGCGGCCACCGTCGCGGCACTGCGACTCGCCCGTGCCTACGACGAGGTGGCCGCGGGCGACTCGGATGCGCTCGAGTTCCGCCGCCTCGCCAATGCGGTCCTCAAGTACTGGCTCTGCAAGCGCGCGCCGTCGCACGCGGTCGAGTGCCTGGAGTGCCTCGGAGGCAACGGCTATGTCGAGGAGTCAGGCATGCCCCGGCTCTTCCGCGAGAGCCCACTCGGCTCAATCTGGGAGGGCTCGGGCAACGTCCAGTGTCTCGACGTCCTGCGAGCGATGGTCAAGAACCCGGCCTCGGTCGAGGCCTTCTTCGACGAGGTGCTGCAGGGAGCCGGTGGCGAGCCGCGGCTCGACGCCTACGTGCGCGACCTCCGCGATGAGATACCCGGCGACGTCGAGACGATCCAACTGCGCGCCCGCCGCGTCGTCGAGCGGATGGCGCTCGCCCTACAGGCTTCGCTCCTCGTCCGCCACGGCGACCCGGCGGTAGCCGATGCCTTCTGCGCCACCCGTCTCTCAGCCGATTGGGGTCATGCGTTCGGCACGTTGCCCGCGGGCACCGACTTCACCCGCATCATCGATCGCCACAAGGTTTCCTGAGGCCGCGAGACCAAGTAGACCAAGGACGCAGGGAGCGTGGCGTGCTCCGCACGCAAGCGACCGAGGGCGCCGATATGCGACGGTCTCGCGGCCTCAGACGGCGGCGTCGCGCAGGGCCCGGCCAACCTGCTCGACGGTGACCACGCCGCTCAGCCGCCCCTCGGCGTCAACCGCCATCAGGGCGCCGAAGCGGCGCAGCGCACGGTTGCCGAGCAGGGTGTCGAGCGGAGCGTCCTCGGAGATCTGGAAAGTCCCGTCGCCGAGCTCGACCAGATCGGAGACGAGCGAGGTGGCTCGCGAGGTCTCGGGCACCTCATCGGCCTTGTCGCGAACAACCAGCCCGAGGAAGCGGCGGCCGGCGTCGACGACCGGGAACCAGGGCCAGCGGTAGCGCAGGAAGTACTCGTCGAGTGCCTGCTCGACGCTCAGCTCGCCCGGGATCGCGACCGGCTCGCGGTCCATCACGTCGGCCACTCGCATCCCCTCGATGGGCGCGGTGATGTTGGTCTGAGCGGAAGCGGCCCGGGCCGAGCCGTTGACGATCATGCCGATCAGCGCCAGCCAGATGCCGCTGAAGACGTCTCCGTTGAAGATCAGCAGCAGGCCGACCCCGATGAAGAGGTAGGCGAAGACCCGGCCGAGCGTCGCCGCGAAGCGGGTGGCCGAGGTGCGGTTGCCACTGCGCCACCAGGCGAGCGCCAGAGCGATCCGGCCCCCGTCCATCGGGAAGGCGGGCAGCAGGTTGAAGACCAGGATCACGAAGTTGATCATCGCCAGCCAGGCCGCCATTGCCAGGACGCCGGAGGTATCGGCATCCCTGTCGATCACCGCGGCCTCGCGGAAGTCGTGCCAGCCGGCAGTGGCGATCCCAATCGCAGTCAACGCGACGACGATCGCCAGCGTCACCAGTGGGCCTGCCACCGCGACCTTGAACTCAGTCGCCGGGCTGTCGGACTCACGGTCCATACGCGCCATGCCGCCGAAGATCCAGAGCTGGATGCTGGAGATGCCGATGCCGTTGCGAACGGCGGCCAGCGCATGGCCGAGCTCGTGCAGGACGATCGAACCGAAGAAACCGAGCGCGCTGAGGACGGCGAGTGCGAACGGCCCCGTCGCGTAGCTGCTTTCCCCAAGCAGCTCGCCATAGAAGTCAGCCAGCCAGAAGATGACCAGGAAGAGGACGAGGAACCACGACCAGTCGACGCCGACGCGGATGCCGCGCACGTGAAACAGCGTGATCGATCCGCCCCCGAGCATCAGCCAATGGTAAGCGGCCGGCGGCGGCACCAAATCCGACCGCGGCGTCGGATTTCGCAGGTATAGCATCCGCCGCTGTGCCAGCGGCCACGCCAGCCACCCCGCCCGCGCCTGGGCGGCTGCAAACGCTTCGCCCAGCGGCGTCCTCGGGCTTGCCTTTGGCACCACCAAATGCTGCGCCCTGCGTCCTAGCCGGGCTCGGTTTTCGCACGCCCAGACACGGACGAGATAACTAGCGTGCCCGCTCACGACGTATTGGTGATCGGCGCCGGCCTTGCCGGGCAGAGGGCGGCTCTGGCGGCGGCCGAGCAGGGCGTCTCAGTCGGCATCCTCAGCAAGGTCCATCCGGTGCGCTCGCACTCCAACGCGGCGCAGGGCGGGATCAACGCGGCGCTCAACCCGGGCGACTCCTGGGAGTCGCACGCGTTCGACACGGTCAAGGGCTCCGACTACCTGGGCGACCAGGACGCGATCGAAGTCATGACCCGCGAGGCGCCGGAGGAGATCCTCCACCTCGAGCATCTCGGCGTCACCTTCCACCGCAACGAGGAAGGGAAGCTCGGCACCCGCGCCTTCGGCGGCGCCTCAGCCGCCCGCACCTACTACGTCGCCGACATCACCGGCCAGGCGATCATGCACGTCCTCTACGAGCAGCTGATGAAGCACTCCGAGCAGGTCGCCCGCTACGAGGAGTGGTTCTGCACGGCGCTGGCGATCGACGAAGAGGGCGAGTGCTGCGGTGTCGTCACTCGCAACATCGCCGACGGCTCGATGCAGCTCTTCGGGGCCAAGTCGGTGATCCTCGCCTGCGGCGGCAACGGCCAGGTCTGGAAGCCGACCACCAACGCGCTGATCTGCACCGGCGACGGCATCGCGATGGCCTACCGGGTGGGCGCCAAGCTGATGGACATGGAGATGATCCAGTACCACCCGACGACGCTGGCGGGCAAGGGCTTCCTGATCACCGAGGGGGCGCGCGGCGAGGGGGCGCACCTGCTCAACGCAAAGGGCGAACGCTTCATGGAGCGCTACGCGCCGAACAAGATGGAGCTGGCCTCGCGCGACGTCGTCTCTCGCGCCGAGCAGACTGAGATAAACGAGGGGCGCGGGTTCGAGGACGGCACCGTCGCGCTCGACATCACCGTCGTGCCGAGGAAGCGCGTGCACGAGGCGCTGCGCGAGATCGTCCTGGTCGGCCGCGACTTCGCAGGCGTCGACATCACCCGCGAACCGATTCGGATCAAGCCCGGCAACCACTACACGATGGGCGGCGTCAAGACCGACATCGACGGCCGCACCGACATCCCCGGTCTCTACGCCGCCGGCGAGGTCGCCTGCGTCTCGGTCCACGGCGGCAACCGGCTCGGCGCCAACTCGCTGCTCGACACGCTGATCTTCGGTCGCCGCTCTGGTGTCGACGCGGCAGGACGCGCCAAGCGGATCGACGGCTCGCGGCCCTCGCGCGCCGTGCTCGAGGCGGAGCAGACGACGGTCGAAGGCCTGCTCGCCCGCGAGAAGGGCTCGGGCCGACGCGTCTCCGAGATCAAGCTCGAGCTCGGCGAGACGATGGACAAGCACGTCGCGGTCTTCCGCGAGGAGGCCGGCATCCAGGGGGCGCTGGAGACCGTGCGACGCCTCAAGGAGGAGGCGCAGAGCGCCTACGTCGACGACCGCGGCAGCATCTTCAACCAGGACGTGTTGGCGGCGATCGAGCTCGGGTACATGCTCGACAACGCCGAGTGCACCTGCGTGGCGGCGCTGGAGCGCAAGGAGAGCCGCGGCGCCCAGTATCGAACCGACTTCCCGGAGCGCAACGACGACGAGTGGCTCAAGCACATCGACCTGCAGCGCGGAGACGACGGGCCGGAGATCTCATACTCAGAGGTGACGATCACCCAGTGGCAGCCCGAAGAGAGGAAGTACTGAGATGGCCACCTACACGCTGAAAGTGCGTCGCTACCAGCCCGAGAGCGGCGAGGGCGCCTACTGGGAGGAATTCGACGTCGACCTCGACCCCTCGCTCTCGGTGCTCGACGGCATCCTCCAGGCCAAGGATCGCGACGACGGCTCGCTGGCCGTGCGCTGCTCCTGCCGGGCGGCGATCTGCGGCTCATGTGGGATGAAGGTCAACGGCTCTTCGACCCTGGCCTGCAAGACCCAGCTCGGTGAGGCGCACGCGGCCGCGAATCGGCGCGACGGCGCGGTGGAGGCCAACGGCAACGGCGCGACCGCACCGCCCCGCGGCGCCGACGAGGAGTACACGCCCGAGCCAAGTGCCGGGCCCAACCCGATTGTCATTGAACCGATGGGGAACATGCCTGTCATCAAGGACCTGGTCGTCGACATGGAGTCGACGCACTGGGAGAAGATCCGCCGCGTCACCCCCTGGCTTCTCCCCCACGGCGACCCGCCCGAGCGCGAGTACGTGGTCGAGCCGGAATCGATGATCGACGTCACCCAATCGATGGCCTGCATCCAGTGCGGCGCCTGCGTCTCCTCGTGCCTCTCGATGGAAGCCGATCCGGAGTTCATCGGGCCGGCAGCGCTGGCCAAGGCCTACCGCTTCGTCGGCGACCCGCGCGACGCCGAGACCAAGGAGCGCCTCCACGACCTCGCTCACGACCCACACGGGATCTACGACTGCACCCACTGCTTCAGCTGCATCGACGCCTGTCCGAAGGGCGTGGCGCCGATGGACCAGATCATGCGACTGCGGCGCAAGGCCGGCGAAGAGGGCATCGAAGACCCGAACAGCGGCCACAACCACGAGGTCGCCTTCGTCAAGATCATTGAGAAGAAGGGAACGCTGGACGAGGCGATGCTGGTGCAGGAGTCATACGCACCGGGCGTCAAAGGCAAGCTGAAACCGAGCGCGCGCGGGATCAAGGAAACGATCAAATCGCTGCCGACGATCATCCGTCCGCTGAAAAAACGGAAGGTCAAGCTCAGGCAGGCGATCCCGGGTACGCACCACAAGCTCCCCGGCGATGCGATGAGCGACGTCAAGGCGATCTACAAGCACGCCGAGGAGCACAGCACCGAACTGAACCTGTACATCAAGGGCGAGGGCGACGAGGAACTCGGCGCTGGCGAGGAGACGACGGAGGAGAGGCCCCAGTGACGAACGGAGACGCGATCAAGGTCGCCTACTGGCCCGGCTGCGTTTCCCGCGGCTTCACCCCCGAGCTGCACGGCTCGATGGCGCTGGTAGCCGAGCGGCTGGAAATCGAGCTGCTCGAACTCGACCGCGCCAACTGCTGCGGCGCCGGCGTGATCGCTGAGCACAACCAGGAGCTGGCCGACACGCTCAACGCCCGCACCTTTGCGCTGGCCCAGCAGACCGGTCTCTCGATGATGAACATCTGCTCGACCTGCCAGGGGGCGCAATCAGAGTGTCAGCAGCGGCTGGATGCGGATTCCGCCTACCGCGCCCACATCAACGAGGTGCTGAGCGGCCAGGGCCTCTCCTACGAGAAGGGCAAGGACGGCTTCACCAACAAGAACTTCCTCTGGCTCTTGGTCGAGGACTACGGGCTCGAGCGCCTGGCGGAGAAGGTCGTGCGGCCGCTCTCCGGGCTGCGGGTCGGCCCCTTCTACGGCTGCTACATCGTGCGCCCCAAGCACCGCCTCGGCTACGACGAGCACCCCGAGCGCGACCTCTACCTCGAGCAGCTGATCGAGGCGCTGGGCGGCGAGGTCGTCGAGTACGACGGCGCCCGCAAGTGCTGTGGCTTCCCGGTGGTGACGATGAACCGCGAGACCTCGCTGCGCCAGGCCGGCACCCACGTCGGCGACGCGCTCGACGCCGGCGCCGACTGCCTCGTCACGCCCTGCCCCCTCTGCCACCTCAACCTCGACATGCAACAGCCCGAGGCGGCGAAGGTGGTCAACCGCGAGCTCGGCCTCGCCGTCCTGCACCTGCCGCAACTGGTCGGACTGGCCCTGGGCTTCGAGCCCAAGCAGCTCGGCATGGGCAAGCACGTCGCTCCGACCAAGTGGGTCGAGGAGCGCGTCGCCGGCATTCCCGCCTAGGCGGCTTCCCCCGGAAACGGCGGCCGTGAGCCGCTAGTGTTCACTCCGGTGAGCCGGGAAGCCTGGTCGGCAACGCAAGTCGTCGACCCCGAAAGGCCTCCATGGCAATCGCCGTAGCTACCTTCCTCATCGCCCTGGCAGTCATCGCCAGCGAGAGGATGCACCGCACCAACGTCGCGCTGCTCGGCGCCGCGATCGTCGTTCTCTTCGTCGGCGACTTCTCCCAGGAGCAGGCGATCGAGTCGGTCGACTTCAACACGATCGGATTGTTGGCCGGGATGATGATCCTCGTCTACCTGACGCAGCAAACCGGGGTCTACGACTACCTCGCGATCCGCGCCGGCCAGCTCTCCGGCGGCCGTTCCTTCGCCGTGACGATCAGCCTGGCCGCGGTCACGGCGGTGCTCTCCGCCTTCCTCGACAACCTGACGACGATCCTGCTGATCGCGCCGATCACCTTCCTGCTTGCGGACACGCTCGATATCGAGGCCGTGCCGTTGCTGATCATCCAGGTGATCGCGTCGAACATCGGCGGGACGGCGACGCTGATCGGCGACCCGCCCAACATCATCATCGCCGGCGCCACTGGCCTCAGCTTCAACGCCTTCATCGTCAACCTGGCGCCTATCGTCGTCGTCACGTTTGCGGTCGTCGTACCCCTGCTTTATCTCGTCTTCCGGCGCCACCTGCACGTCGAGGAGGGCAACCGGCGGGCGGTGATGGAGTTGAACGCGGCGGCGTCGATCCGCGACTGGCCAGAGCTTCGTCGTACGGGGCCCGTGCTGGCGCTCACCGTGCTCGCCTTCTTCGCCCATCAAGCGCTGCATATCGAGCCCGCGACCGTCGCTTTGAGTGGGGCCGCCGTCGGCCTGCTCGTAACCAGGATCGACGTCGAGGAGGCCCTCTCCCATATCGAGTGGACGACCCTCTTCTTCTTCGTCGCCCTCTTCGTGATGGTCGGGGCGCTGGAGGCGACTGGCGCAATTGGCCACGTCGCCGATGCGGTCAAGGACGCCACCGGTGGCGATCGCAGCGCCGAGCTGATCGGGATCGTCTGGATCGCGGCGGCGGGATCGGCCGTGGTCGACAACATCCCCTTCACCACCGCGATGATCCCGGTCGTCAAGGAGCTGCAGGCGTCGGCCGGGGCGACCGGCGACGACTCCTACTGGTGGGCCCTGGCGCTGGGCGCCTGCTTCGGGGGGAACGCGACGATGATCGCCGCCGCCGCCAACGTCGCCGCCGCCGGCCTGGCCGAACGGGCCGGCACCCCGATCGGGTTCATGACCTTCCTCCGCATCGGTCTGCCGGTTACCGTGCTCTCGATCGCCCTCGCCACCGGTTACGTGGCGCTCCGCTACATCGCGCTCTGAGGAGACAACGTGCCCGACTCGATAGTCAACGAAGCGCTTCGCGAGATAGAGCCGCTCGATGCCGACGAGCTGATCGGGCCGGCGGCACGCCGTGTCGTCGAGGCGGGCCTGCCGGCGCTGCCCGCGGTCGAGTCGGATGGGCGCTTCGCGGGCATTTTCGGCGAGCGCGAGTTCATGGCCGCTCTCTTCCCCGGGTACGTCGGGGAGCTGGCGTCGGCGGCGATGGTCTCCCGCACCGTCGACGAGACGATCGAGCGGCGCAGCCAGTGCAGCGAGGAACCGATTCGCCGCTACCTGACGACCGACCACGTGCTGGTCGAGGACGACTACTCCGACACCCAACTCGCCGAGCTCTTCCTCCACCACCGCGTTCTGATCGTCCCAATCGCGACCCGCGGACGGGTCCACGCGGTCGTCACCCGCCACGATTTCTTCTGCGCCCTGGTCGGGCGCTTCGGCTCGATCGCGGAGGATCTGGGCTGAAGGCGACAGCGCGCGAGAGCGGCATTTCCTTCAAGGAGGCGCTGAACTCAACCGTGCGGCGGGGCTTTGAGAATGAGAGGGTGAAGCCACGCCCCTACCGGCTTCCTGCAGGCCAGCTCTGCTCGCGCGACGTCGACTTCTCTCGCTTCGACGGTCTGCGCTGGGTCGATCCGCTGCGCTGACTAACCGCGGC
>DASTYR010000213.1:0-7940 GCA_035764795.1 Solirubrobacterales bacterium
AGCAGCGCCTCGGCCTCGATCGCCGGCGCCGCGCCCAGCTCCTCCTCGAGCTCGCGCAGCGCACATGCAAGCGCCTCCTCCCCATCGCCGTACTCGCCCTTGGGGATCGACCAGGCACCGAGGTCTTTCTTGGTCCAGAACGGACCCCCAGGGTGGACGAGCAGCACCTGCGGCCCGTCGACGATCACGCGGTAGAGAAGGATCCCGGCGCTGGTCCTGATATCGGGGAGACAGGATTTGAACCTGCGACCGCTCGGCCCCCAGCCGAGTGCGCTACCAGACTGCGCCACTCCCCGTGGGGATTGCATTTTGACGCATCGTCCTTCCGACCGCGCTGCAACGCCGGTGAGCATCGATTCGCAGGTGCCGAGACAACCAGCGTCGGATACGAACGTCCGTTCGCTTTTCTACGCTGCATCTATGAAGCGCTGTGGACGGTGCAGGAGAGAGAAGCCAATTCAGCATTTCGAAGATCTGGCGAGACCACCAATGGCAGACGGTCGTCGACGAGATGGCAAAGTGCGAGGTCGTTTGTGCAAACTGTCATCGACGCCGCACCGCTCGCCGGGGTGGCTTCGTCCGCGCGGCGGTAGCTCAACGGTAGAGCCTCGCCCTTCCAAGGCGATGATGCGGGTTCAATTCCCGTCCGCCGCTTTAGCCGACCGCGGCGATGCCGATGTGGAAGGCGGTGCGAATCCCGAAGAGATCAGGGCGGCCGGTAACTATGCTCGTCTGCCTGCCGGCAGCAGCGCTCCTCGCGCTGACGGTCGCCGGCTGCGGCGGCTCCGAGAGCGGCAAGGCCGACCCGAGTAACGGCGAAGCGGCGCCGCTCGTCGACTGGCCCCTTTTCGGCCGGGTCCCCGAGCGCACCCACTACCTGCCGACCAGCCGCCGCGCGCTCGAGCCGCCACTGCGCGAAGCATGGTCGATCAACACGCACGGGCTGATCGAGTTCCCACCCGCCGTCGCCGACGGCGTCGCCTACGTCGTCAACAAGTACGGCAACATCGCGGCGGTTCGGCTCCGGGACCACGAGGTGCTCTGGCGCCGCACTCGAGACCCGCGCAACAAAGGCAAGCCGACCGACGTGACGGCGCCCGTCTACTACGACGGCCGCATCTACGTCGCCTTCCTCGATGGCGAGCTGGTCGCGCTCGATGCCGGCAGCGGCAAGCCGGCCTGGCGCCGCCACCTTCGCTCTCATCTCGAATCGTCGCCGATCGCAGTCGACGGCACGCTCTACATCGGCACCGACGAGACCGACGTGGTCGCGCTGGAGGCGGACGACGGCAGGGCCCGCTGGCGCTTCAACTCGCCCGCCGCGATCAAAGCCAGCCCCAGCTACCACGACGGTCGCGTCTACGTCGCCGACTACCAGAGCGCGATGTTCTGCCTCGACGCAAAGAGCGGCAAGCTGCTCTGGCGCACCAACACGAGCCGCGTGCGGCCGTTCGGCCGGGGCGGCTTCTACTCGTCGCCGGCGATCGCCTTCGGCCGGGCCTACGCGGCGCGCGACGACGGCACGGTCTACGCCTTCGACCAGGACACCGGCAAGGTCGACTGGTTCTTCCCGACCGGGGACTACGTCTACGGCTCGCCGGCGGTCGCCCGGGTCCCCGGCACCCCGCCCACCGTCTACATCGGCTCCTACGACGAGCGCTTCTACGCGATCGACGCCCGCACCGGTAAGCGGCGCTGGCGCTTCGACGTCGGCGGGCCGGTGCCAGGCACCGCGACCGTGATCGGCCACACCGTCTACACGTCCAGCTTTAAGACGCGCGAGGCGATCGGCATCGACGTCCACACCGGCCGCAAGAACTTCGAGTTGCGCGAGGCGGGCTACACGCCTGCGGTCTCCGACGGCCGTCGCGTCTACCTGGTCGGCTACTTCGAGCTGATCGGGCTCGATCCGAAGCGGCCCTGAGCGGGCGGCCCCGGGCCGCCGCCCGTCGCGGCTCTGTGCGCAATGTCACGACAGCGGTGCGCTGCCGCGGCCTATGACTGGGTATCCGGTTTCCACCCGGCAAGGAGGCAAGATGAGGTCACGCTCCGCCCTACCGCCCGGTCCCGCCGCTCCGCAAGCCGTTCAGTTCCTGGGCTTCTGGATGAGGCCCCTTGCCTACCTGGAGCGCTGCCGCGCCCGCTACGGCAAGCGCTTCACGATCCGTCTGCCCTTCACCCCTCCCTTCGTGATGATCGCCGACCCCGAGCAGGTCAAGGAAGTCTTCACCGCACCACCGGACGTGCTGCAGCCCGGCCTCGGGGCGCGGGTGCTGGAACCGGTGGTCGGCGCCAACTCGGTGATCCTGCTCGACGAAGCGGCCCACATGGAGCAGCGCAAACTGATGCTCCCCGCCTTCCACGGCGAGCGGATGGAACGGCTGACCGGCCTGATGGAAGAGGTCGCGGCGGCCGAGATTGCCGACCTGCCGCGTGGGGTCCCGGTGCCGTTGCACCCGCGCATGCAGGACCTCACCCTGCGGATCATCCTGCGCGCCGTCTTCGGCCTCGACCCCGGCGCGCGCTTCGACAGGCTGCGCCAGCGCCTTCAGGAAATGCTGGCCTTCGGCGACAAGCCGATCAGCCTGGCCCCACCCAAACCCGACACGCTGACGGCGAGGGTCGCCGAAAAGGTCGGGCCGTTCGCCCAGTTCGTGGGTATCCAGGAAGACGTCGACGAGATCCTCTTTGCGCTGATCGCCGAGCGTCGCGAGGCCGACGAAGAACGCGACGACATCCTCTCGATGCTGCTCGCCGCCCGCCACGAGGACGGCTCACCGATGAGCGAGCAGGAGATCCGCGACGAGCTCCTCACCCTGCTCGTCGCCGGCCATGAGACGACCGCGACCTCGCTGGCCTGGGCCTTCGAGCGACTGCAGCGCGAGCCGCGGGTGCTGGCGCGCCTGGTCGAAGAGACCGATGGTGACGACGACGCCTACGTCACGGCGACGATTCAGGAGACGCTGCGGGCCCGGCCCGTCCTCCCAAACGTGGCGCCGCGCTACGTCGCCAAGCCGATCGAGGTAGGCGGATGGACCTACCCGACCGGCTGCAGCCTCGTCGCCAACGGATACCTGATCCACCACGATCCGGAGATCTATCCCGAGCCCTACGCCTTCCGGCCCGAGCGCTTCCTCGACGAGCAGCCCGGCACCTACACCTGGATCCCGTTCGGCGGCGGCCGCCGCCGCTGCCTCGGCTCCAGCTTCGCGGTGCTCGAGATGAAGGTCGTGATGCGGGAGCTGCTGAGGTCGTGCAGCCTCTCCGCGACCGGCGATGGGGCCGAGGTGGCACGGCGGCGCAACATCACGGTGCGGCCCCTCGGCGGTTCCCGAGCGGTACTGGCCGACCGCAGCTCCGCCGCTGTCGCTGCCTAGCGACAGGCCTGCGATACGACCCTCTCAGCGCGCCGCAGCGAGGGTCGCTGCGATCAGCGAGCGCGTCTCTGCCGGATCGATCACGTCGTCGAGCTCGAACAGGGCCGCGGCGTTGAGCGCCCGTGCGTTGCTCTCGGCGGCAGCGGTCAGGTCGCGGACGCGCTGCTCGCGCTCAGCCTCGTCGGCGATCTCCTCGAGCTCCTTGCGCAACGCCAGCCGCACCGCCCCCTCCAGACCCATCGGGCCGAGGTGCGCACCGGGCCAGGCGACGGTCAGCAGCGGCTCGTGCAGGCTGCCGCCGGTCATCGCCTGGGCGCCGAGCCCGTAGCCGCGGCGCAGGATCACCGCGACGAGCGGCACCTGCAGGCCGGCGCCGGCGTTGAGCAGCTCGCCGGCGTAGCGGACCAGTCCGGTCCGCTCTGCGTCGACCCCGACCATGAAGCCCGGCGTGTCGACCAGCGAGACGACCGGCAGCCCGAATCGGTCGCAGAGGCGCAGGAAGCGCGCCGCCTTCTCGGAGGCATCGCTCGTGATCGCCCCGGCCATATGGCGCGTGTCGTTGGCGATCACGCCGAGCGGTCGTCCCTCGATCCGCGCCAGCGCGGTGACCATCTCGGGCGCGAAGTGCTCGCGCAGGAAGGTGACCGAGCCCTCGTCGGCGAGCGTCTCGACGATCGGCGCGACGGCGTAGGCGCGCCGCTCGCGCTCGGGAATCAGCTCGCGTAGGCGCGTCTGGTCGGGCTCGGCCCCCGGCGGCGTCGCGCCCTGGAAGTAGGCAAGCAATCGCTTCGTAACAGCGACCGCCTCAGCCTCGTCGGCGACGGCGACGTCGACGACCCCGTTGCGCGTCTGCATCTCGAGCGGACCGACCTCGTCGGGGTCGACCTTGCCGAGCCCGCCACCCTCGATCATCGCCGGCCCGCCCATCCCGAGCGAGACGTTCTCGGTGGCGACGATCAGATCCGAGCAGCCGGCGATGACGGCGTTGCCGGCGAAGCAGCGGCCGGCGACGACGGCTATCCGCGGTACGACGCCGGCGAGCCGCGCCCAGAGGGCGAAAGCACGCGTATCCAGCGCCGAGACGACCGGGTAGTCGGTGTCGCCGGGCCGGCCGCCGCCGCCCTCGGCGAAGAAGATGGTCGGCAACCGCATCCGCTCGATCAGCTCGAACAGCCGGTCCTTCTTGCGATGCCCGAGCGCACCCTGCGTCCCGGCCAGCACCGTGTAGTCGTAGGAGAGGACCGCGCATGCGGCTCGCTCGCCGAACAGCTCGCCGTTGACCCGCGCCGTGCCGGCGACGAGCCCGTCGGCCGGCGTGCGGGCGATCAGCTCCTCGACCTCGCGTCGGCCCCGCTGCGCGGCGATCGCGAAGCGGCCGTACTCGACGAAGCTGCCTGGGTCGACCAGGTCGGCGACGTTCTCGCGCGCCGTGCGGCTGCCCGCCGCGTGGCGCTTGCGCGCCGCGTCGGGTCGCGCCTCGTCCTCGGTCAGGGCACGGCGCTCGAGCAGCTCCCTGAGATCGTCACGCTGCGCGCCTGCGTCGCTCGGCTCCTCGCCCTGCACGCGCGTGATGTTCCCAGAGATCGCGATGGCGTTTGCCTCGATACCCACCGGGAAGCACACAGGTGGGATCCAGGACACGAGCGAGGAGAGAGGCGATGGCCACGCAGCAAAGGAAACGCCGAGCCGGTCGCAAGAGCTCGAGCAAAAAGACTTCGGAATCGAAGAGCTCGCAGTCGAAACGGCGGGCGCCGCGCAAGAGCGGTCAGGAGTCGGGCGGTCGGAGCAACGGCGGCGGCAGCCAGAGGAGTCCGCTGCGAAACCAGACGGACGAGAGCACCGTCCCGGAGCGCGAGTATCAGGACTACACGCTCCTGCACCCTGGCTCGATAAGCGACACCGACGAGCCCGACGTGCTGCTCGACATCCCCGTCGTCAAGGTCGACGAAATCGACTTCGAGGTGGACCAGTTGGAGGCGCGAGTCTCGCTGCACGCCGAGATCCTCGACCTGGTCAAGCTGAGCGTCGGCGTCCACGCCGAGATCGGCAAAGTCGAGCTGAGCATCAAGGGTGTGGAAGCTCAGGCCCTGCTCCGGGCTCGGCTCGACCACGTGACCGCGATCATCGACCGTGTCCTGACCACGCTCGACCGCAACCCCAAGCTGCTCGAGAGCATCGGCAAATCGCTCGAAGAAGTCGGCGCGGGCGCCGGCAAGGGAGTCGGCCAGATCGGCGCCGGTGCCGGCCAGGCTGTAGAGGACGTCGGCGAGGGTGCCGGCGGCGCGGTCAACCAGATCGGCCAGGGCGCGGGTGGCGCGGTCGAAGGCGTCGGCCAGGGCGCCGGTCAGGCGGTCGGGCAGCTCGGACAGGGCGTCGGGCAGCTCCCCGGCCAGCTCGCCGGGGCGGTCGGAGCCGCCGGCCAGGGCAATGGCGGCAGCGCCGGGGGCGACGGTGGGGGCGGCAACGGACTGACCGCCGGCAGGCTGGCCAAAGAGGCGGCAAAGCTCGTGGTGAAGGAGATCGGCTCGGCAGCAAGCGACGAGGCCAAAGACCTCGGCTTGGCCGCCACGCACAAGGCGGCGGAGCTCGGCGAGCGGCGTCGTGAACGGCGAGCGATGAGGCACAACGCGACCGCGGCGGCGCTGCGCGAGGCCGAGGCGGCCGGAGTCGACATCGACGAGGTCAAGGGCAGTGGTGCCGAAGGCCGGATAACCGTCCGTGATGTCAAGGACAGCGTGGGCGAATGAGCAATGTCGAAAGGCGGCGGCACGGCGACCTCTCAGACGAGGAGGTCGCCGACGTCGAGGTCTTCACCGGGGTGCAGGCGACTGAGCTCCGCTTCGGCATCGTCCCCGAGGTGAAGCTCTGGTTCGACGGTGAGCCGGCCGAGCGACACAGCTCCGAGACCGAACGCGAGAACCTGCCCGAGGAGGTCGAGCCCGGTGAGACCTACCGCGACGTCGGCGTCCGCTGGCGCGCCCGCGGCCGAATCGTGCATCCGACCGACCCGGACGACTGAACGACGTCGTCCGCCACGGCTAAGCGGGGGAGCCGGGATTCGAACCCGGATTCACGGTTTTGGAGACCGTGCGCATAGCCGTTAACTCACTCCCCCGGGGAGCAGGCAATGCTAGAGCCGATGCGGGCGGAGGGACTTGAACCCCCACGGGCCGAAGCCCACCAGGACCTAAACCTGGCGCGTATGCCAATTCCGCCACGCCCGCGCGAGCTTCTATGATCGCACCGTGGCGGTAGGAGAGGTGACCCCGGGCTACGAGCTCTGGCATCCCAATCGGGAAAAGCCGCAGGTCGTCACGACGAAGTTCGTGATCGTGCTGTTGATGCTGGCGACGGCGGGCCTCGCGGCGCTGATCGCGATCGGCGGCTGGTCGCTGCTCAGCGGTGGCGGAGGCATGGGACTCGTCTGCCTGATCTTCGCCGGTCTCTACGTGCTCTTCGCCTACCGCACGGCCCGCTGGAGCCGCGGCGCCCTGCCCGTGGCCGCCGCCCTCTCGATGATCCTGGCGATCTTCTGCGCCGTCGGAGCGGCCAGCTGGTTCGCCCGCGACAAGGAGGGATTCGAGGAGGCGCTGCTGCCGGTGACTCTCATCGGCCTGCTCGTCGTGATCCTGCTGATCCTCCAGATCGTTCTCATCGCCGCCGCTTTCTACGGCTTCAGCCAGAACTGGCACGTCGAGGAGGAGCGCCCGATCGGCTCCGGCGAGAACTACGGCGCCGGCGCCCCGCCCGAGAACGGCGCCCCCCAACCCGCCTGAAACCCAGGTGGCGTCTCGGTTGTCGATGCCGGAGGTGGGATTCGAACCCACAAGCCCGTTAGGGCAATCGATTTTGAGTCGATCGCGTATGCCAGTTCCGCCACTCCGGCGCACGCCCAACGATAGTCACACCGAACCGCTCTAGACTGCGGCCCGCGGGGATGAGGATCCACCACCTCAACTGCGGGTCGTTCTGCCCTCATGGGGCACGCCTGGTCAACGGGGAGGGCGGTCTGCTCACGAGGGCATTGATCGTCTGCCACTGCCTGGCGATCGAGGCGGGCGACGGACTCGTGCTCGTCGACACTGGCCTGGGCCTGGAGGACGCCCGCAACCCGCGCCAGCTCGGCCGTGTCTTCGGCACCCTGATGAAACCGCGACCGACCGTCGAGTCCACCGCGGTGCGCCAGCTGGAGGCGCTCGGATTCCAAGCCGACGACGTGCGACACATCGTCACCACCCACCTCGACCTCGACCACGCCGGCGGCCTGCCCGACTTCCCGGCCGCCGAGGTGCACCTGCTCGGGGCGGAGCTCGAGGCGGCGCTGCAGCCGGCGCTGAGCGACCGCCTGCGCTACGTCGGCGGCGCCCACTGGCGGCACGGCCCGCGCTGGGTCTCCCACAGCGGCAGCGGAGGCGACGAGTGGTTCGGCTTCGGGAGCGTGCGAATCCTGCCCGACATAGACGCCGAAATCTTGCTGGTGCCGCTGGCCGGCCACTCGCGTGGGCACACCGGTGTGGCGGTCAGGAGCGGCGACGGCTGGCTGTTGCATTGCGGCGACGCCTA
>DASTYR010000214.1:0-2471 GCA_035764795.1 Solirubrobacterales bacterium
CGTTGATGCCGCTGAGCGCGCCGCCGCGAGTGTCATCGACGAGGCCGAGAAGGAGGCGCAGAAGCACGTGGCCGAGGCCAAGGCCCGGGCCGACAAGATCGTCGCCCAGCGACTGCGCGAACTGGCCGACCAGCTCGATCCGCCGGCCGAGGGCGAGCGGCGCCACCTACGCCCCGTCGACAGCGCCGAGTCGGACGTTGCCGAGGTGACGGTCAGCGGCAACGGGCCGCGTCGCTCCACCTCTGCCGGCGCCCGCTTGCTGGCGACGCAGATGGCGGTCTCGGGTGCCCGCCGCGACGAGATCGAGGCTCGGCTGAGGAGCGGTTTCGAAATCGAGGACGCCGCGGAGATCGTCGACGCCATCCTCGGGCCCGAGGAGTAGCGAGGCCGTCATGCACGATGACCCGACCCGGATGATGGGACAGCCGGACGGGCCCGAAGGGCGTCCCCAGGGCAACATGCGCCTGCTCGTGGCGGGGCTGCTGGCGGTCATCGTCGGCCTGGTGATCGCGGTCGTCGTGATCGCCGGCGGCGACAGCGACAGCGACAGCGACTCTACGTCGCCCGCGCAGACGACGCTGGAAACGACCGAGTCCACCGCGGAGGAGACGACCCCCGAGACCACGGAGGCGCAGACCACCCCCGACGAGAGCGAGGGCGAAGGGGAAGAGACCGTCGAACCGGGCGAGGACGCGGAAGAAGGGGAAGAAACGGAAGAAGCCGAAGACGGCAGCGGCGGGATCGAAGCGCCCTAGATGGCAGAGTCCTTCCCGCAGCGAACGGCCAGCTACGAGGCCGATCCGGCCGACGTGCATCGCGTCCTGCTGCTCTACTCGGGCGGCCTCGACACCAGCGTGATGCTGAAGTGGATCCAGGACCGCTACGAGGCCGAGGTAGTCTGCCTCACCGTCAACCTCGGCCAGCCGGGCGAGGACTACGCCGTGATCGAGGACAAGGCGAAGCGCCTGGGGGCGCTCGAGTGCCACGTCGTCGATGCCCGCGAGCGCTTCGCGACCGACTTCGTCGCCCCGGCGATCAAGGCCAACGCCCTCTACGGCGGCGGCTACCCGCTCTTCACGGCACTCGGCCGTCCGCTGATCGCCGAGCTTGCGGTCGAGCAGGCGCGCCGCAGTGGCTGCGACACGATTGCCCACGGCTGTACCGGCAAGGGCAACGACCAGGTGCGGATCGAGGCGACGGTGGCGACGCTGGCGCCGGAGCTGAAGACGATCGCGCCGGTGCGCTCCTGGCAGATGGGGCGCGAGGAGGAGATCGCCTACGCCCGCGAGCACGGCATCCCGGTCAAGGGGGGAACCGAGGCGCCGCCATATTCGATCGACGACAATCTCTGGGGGCGATCGTCGGAGGGCCGTTGGATCGAGGATCTCGACCACGCCCCCGAGGACGACGTCTTCGCGCTGGTCACCCGGCCTGAGGAGGCGCCTGACGAGGCCGAGACGGTGGAGGTCGAGTTCGAGGCGGGCATGCCGGTGGCTCTGAACGGTGAGCGCCTCGGCCTGGTCGATCTGCTCGAACGCGCCGCTGAGATCGGCTGCCGCCACGGGGTAGGCATCGTCGACCACATCGAGGACCGCATCGTCGGCCTCAAGGTGCGCGACATCTACGAGGCACCGGCCGCGGCGATTCTGCTGACCGCCCACCAGGAGCTGGAGAAGCTGGTGGGCACGATCCACCAGAACCAGTTCAAGCCGGAGCTCGACCGCAAGTGGGCTTATCTCGTCTACGCGGGGCTCTGGTGGGAGCCGCTGCGCACCGATCTCGACGCCTACATGGAAGCCGCCAACGCCCAGGTGACCGGCACGATCGGCCTGCGCCTCTACAAAGGGAGCGTCCGCGTCGTCACCCGCTCCTCGCCCAACGCCGTCTACGACGCCGACCTCGCCTCGTTTGCCGAGTCCGGCGGGCTCTTCTCGCAGCAGGCCTCGCCCGGCTTCATCGAGCTGTGGTCGCTGCAGTCGCGGATGGCGCATAGGATCCGCCACCGCGGGGAAGAGGGAGGCCAATGATCTACACCGCGATCGGCAAGGTGGTCGTCAAGTCGTTCGTCTTCTTCCTGCGTTACCGCTACGGACGCGCGATGCGCATCGGTGCCGGCGTTGCCACCGTGGTCGTGGGCGCGGCGTTGTACCTGGCGAACAGAAACGTCCCCGAGGGGTAGCAGCCGCTACCCTCAGCCGCTTCGTGCGGAAACTGCCTGCAATTGGGCTGCTTGCGCTCGTCCTGCTCGCAGTCGCGCCCGCTCTGGGCGCCGAGATCGATGCCCTGCGCGGGAAGATCGACCGTGCTCGCGGGGAGGCAGCGGCGTTGGCCGAGCAGATCCGCGCCGCCCAGGCGAGCTACCTGACGGCCGAGGGGGAAGCGGCAGCCGCGGCTGCCGAGGAGCGCAAGTTGAGCGACTTGCTGGCGAGCGGCCAGGAGCGAGCCGCCGCGCTCAGCGCCGCGGTGGCCGA
>DASTYR010000215.1:0-4067 GCA_035764795.1 Solirubrobacterales bacterium
GGTCGTCGACGGCCTCGAGGTGCTGGTTCAGCAGGGCGCGCTCTCGCTGCGCATATGGACCGGGGTGGAGCCGCCGCTCGAGACCATGCGTGCCGCGGCCCGCCGATAGCCTCTCGCCCATGAGCAGCCGCTTTCGATTCACGACCGCCGGCGAGTCGCACGGGCCAGGCCTGGTCGCGATCGTCGAGGGCATGCCGGCCGGTCTCGAGCTCGACCGCGAGGCGCTCGACCGTGACATGGCGCGGCGCCAGCTCGGACACGGTCGGGGCGGCCGGATGAAGATCGAGACCGACTCGGTCGAGATCCGCTCCGGTCTGCGCCACGGCCGCACCCTGGGCAGCCCGATTGCCATCCTCGTCGCCAACCGCGACTACGCCAACTGGGAGGAGCGGATGAACCCCTGGCCGGTCGAGGCCGGGGTGGACGAGGTCCACCTGCCGCGACCGGGCCACGCCGATCTGGTCGGAGCCCAGAAGTACGGCCACGCGGACATCCGTAACGTGCTGGAGCGGGCAAGCGCTCGCGAGACCGCCGCCCGCGTCGCCACCGGCTCGATCGGGCGCGGCTTCCTCGACGCACTCGGGGTGAGCGTGCACAGCCACGTCACCCAGATCGCCTCGGTGAAGGCCGCCGAGCGGCCCGACCTCAACCCGGGGGACTTCGAGAGCGTCGACGACGACCCGGTCCGCTGCCTCGACCCCGAGGCGAGCGCGGCGATGGTCGAGGAGATCAACCGGTTGCGCAAGGCAAACGAGAGCCTCGGCGGCAGCTTCGAGGTGCGCGCCTTCGGGCTCGTTCCTGGCCTCGGCTCCCACATCTCCTGGGAGGAGCGGCTAGATGGCCAGTTGGCCGGAGCGGTCGCCTCGATCCAGTCGGTGAAGGGCGTCGCGATCGGCGAAGCCTGGGACGTCGCCGGCCGACCCGGCTCCGAGGCCCACGACGAGATCTTCTGGTCGCAGGAGCGCGGCTACCACCGCGAGACCAACCATGCCGGCGGTCTCGAGGGCGGTATGACCAACGGCCAGCCGCTCTCGGTGCGGGCGGCGATCAAGCCGATCTCGACCCTGACCAAGCCGCTGCGCTCGGTCGACACCGAGTCCAAGGAGCCGGCCCAGGCGTTGCGCGAGCGCACCGACTCGACCGTGGTACCGGCGGCCGCCGTGGTGGCCGAGGCGATGGTCTGCCTGACGCTCGCCCGCTGCTACCGCGAGAAGTTCGGTGGCGACCACATCGACGACGTCCTCGCCGCCGTCGATGCATACAAGAAGCGCATCGACTGGCGCGGGTGAAGCCGGTGCCGAAGCCGGCCATCGTCTTCATCGGGTTCATGGGGGCCGGCAAGAGCCACGCGCTCGACGTGGCGCGGATGTCAGGGCTCGAGACGACCGAGATCGACGCGCTGATGGAACGCGAGCTGGGGACGTCGATCGCCGCCGCTTTCGAGCGTGACGGCGAGGAGGCGTTCCGCGCCCGCGAGGCGGAGGTGGTGGGGGAGATGCTCGAGCGCGCCGACGGCGGTGCGATCGCCCTCGGCGGCGGCAGCGTCCTCTCCGAGCGGGTGCGCGAGGCGCTGGGACGCCACGTCGTCGTCTGGCTGCAGATCGACCCGGATGAGGCCTGGCGCCGGATCGAGGGCACCGACCGGCCGTTGGCGCGCTCCGCCGAGGATGTCGCCCGCCTGCTCGGGACCAGACTGCCGCTCTACGAGCAGCTCGCCGACGCGGTGTTGCCGCAGGGGGATCCGGGCCTGGTCGCCCGGGCGCTGCCCTCGATCCGGGCTCTCGCCGACCTGCCCTCGGGCACCAAGCTGATCTGGGCGACGAGCGCCTCGGGCGAGTATCCGGTCCTGGTCGGGTCGGGCCTGCTGGGCGCTGGCGGCCCCTGGCCACTCGACAGTCGCCGCTTCCTGATCACCGACCGGACCGTCGGCGCGCTCTACGGCGAGCTGCTGGAGCCGCTCGCGTGCCGGGTCGAGGTCGAGCCGGGTGAGGCGGCGAAGACGATGGCCGAGGCGGAGCGGGTGCTGCGCGAGATGACGCGTGCCGGGATGACGCGGGAAGACCACGTCGTCGCGCTCGGTGGGGGTGTGGTCGGGGACCTGGCCGGCTTCTGCGCCCACACCTACCAGCGCGGCGTCCCGGTCGTCCAGGTACCGACCTCGCTCGTCGCCCAGGTCGACTCCGCCTACGGGGGGAAGACCGGGGTCGATTTGCCCGAGGGGAAGAACTACGTCGGCGCCTACCACCTGCCGGCGGCGGTGCTCGCCGACACCGCGACCCTGGCCAGCCTGCCCCGCGAGGAGCTCGCCGCGGGCTTCGTCGAGGCGCTCAAGACCGGGTTGCTGGCCGGAGGCGGTCTCTGGCAGCGCGTGCGCTCGCTCGACGCTCTGGACGCGGGCGACCTGGCCGACGTCGTCTTCGCCTGCGCTCGGTTCAAGTGCGAAGTGGTCGCCGCCGACGAGCGCGACGCCGGCCTGCGTGCGGTGCTCAACCTTGGTCACACGGTCGGCCACGCGATCGAGGCGGCGAGTGGCTACGAGCGCTACCGCCATGGTGAGGCGATCGGGCTCGGCCTGCTCGCGGCGTTGCGGTTGTCCGCCGCGGCCGCGCTCCGCGAGGAGGTCGAGACGATCCTCTCCCGCCATGGCCTGCCATGCGAGCTCGACCCCTCAATCGAGGTCGAGGTCGTACTGGATGCGCTCCAGCGCGACAAGAAGCGGACCGCCGAGGGCGTCAGGTTCGTGCTCCTCTCCGAGCCCGGGCAGCCGCGCACCGGGCAGATCGTCGCTCCCGGCACCATCAGGGCCGCTGTGCTGGAGTTGTACGGATGACGAGCGCCCACAACCGGGTCGCGGTCATGCACGGAGTCAACTTCGACGTGCTCGAGCGGCGCGACCCGGAAATCTATGGCGGCCTCTCGCTGCACGAGCTGGAGACGAAGATCGGGCGCTGGGCTCGCGAGCTGCACCTGGAAGCGATCTTCTTTCAGACCAATGCCGAGGGCGAGTTCGTCGAGTACCTGCACCGCCTTCCCGACCTCTGCGACGCCGTCGTGCTGAACGCCGGCGCCTGGACCCATTACAGCCGCGCGATCGCCGACGCGCTCGAGCTGACCCGGCTGCCGACGGTCGAGGTGCACCTCTCCGACGTCGAGTCGCGCCAGGACTGGCGCAAAATCTCTGTCTTCGACGGTCTCGCCCTCGAGAAGGTCTCGGGTAGGGGCCCGGACGGCTATCGCGACGCACTCGCCGTGCTCGCCCGTCACCTCGACGTCTCGAGCGGATGAAGGGGCGCGGCGATCGTCTCGCGGGCGAGCTCGCCGGCCACGAGCTGGACCGGATGCTTGTCACCGACCTGGTCAATGTCCGCTACCTGACCGGCTTCGGTGGCACCAACGGCGTCTGCGTCTGCGGGCCCGAAACGCGCCTCCTGCTCACCGACTTCCGCTATACGGAGCGGGCCGAGGCCGAGGTCGAGGGCTGGGAGGTGGTGACGGTGAGCGACGACTGGCTCGGCGGGATCGCCGAGCGGCTCGCCGGGCGGATCGGCTTCGAGGACGACCACGCCTCGGTCCGCTTCATGGAGCGGTTGCGCGGCAAGCTAGGCGAGGGGGCCGAGCTGATCGCCGCCGGCGGCGCCGTGGAGAAGCTGCGCCGCGTCAAGGACGAGGAGGAGCAGCGGGCGATCGGGGTGGCGGCTGAGCTCAGCGACACCGTCTGGCGCGAGACCCTCGAAGCCGGCCTGGCGGGCCGCCGCGAGCGTGACGTTGCCCGGGCCGCAGAAGCGCGCATCCGCGAGCTCGGCGGCGAGCCCTCGTTTCCGGCGATCGTCGCGGCCGGTTCCAACGGGGCGCTGCCCCACGCCGAGCCGGGAGACCGCCTGATCGAGCGCGGCGACCTGGTCGTCTTCGACATGGGCGCGAAGCTCGACGGCTACTGCTCCGACGGCACTCGCACCTTCGCGGTCGGCGAGCCGAACGGGCGCGGCGCCGAGGTCTACGAGCTCGTGCGCGAGGCACAGACGGCGGCGCTGGAGGCGGTGCGCGCAGGCGTGGGCGGCGAGGAGCTC
>DASTYR010000216.1:0-5387 GCA_035764795.1 Solirubrobacterales bacterium
GACCCGCTCGCAGCCCCAAGCCAGATGATCTGGGGGTACGAGACCACCTGGGGGTCGTTCGCCCAGTTCACAAAGGTCCAGGCGCAGCAGCTCCTGCCGAAGCCCGACAATCTCTCCTGGGTCGACTCCTCCGCCTACGGCCTCACCTACTTCACGGCGTACCGGATGCTGATCGACCAGTGCAAGCTCCAGCCCGGCCACAACGTGCTGATCTGGGGCGCGGCCGGCGGCCTCGGCGTCTTCGCCGTGCAGCTCGGCAAGGCGGCGGGCGCGAACGCGGTCGGCGTCGTCTCCTCCGACGAGAAGGGCGAGCTGGTCAAGCAGCTCGGCGCCGTCGACTGCATCAACCGCAACGAGTTCGGCGAGATGATGCGCACCGACGACAACCTCGCCGACAAGGCGCTCGACAAGGAGCGCTTCAAGGCCTCGCGCGGCTTCGCCAAGCGGATCAAGGAGATCCTCGGCGACGCCCCCGACATCGTCTTCGAGCACGTCGGCCGCGCCACCTTCCCGACCTCGGTCTTCGTCGTCAAGCCGTTCGGCAAAGTCGTGATCTGCGGCGCCACCTCGGGCTACCAGCTCGACTTCGACGTGCGCTACCTGTGGATGCGCCAAAAGCAGATCATCGGCTCGCACTTCGCCAACGCATACGAGTGCATGCGCGCCAATCAGCTGATGGCGGAGGGCAAGGTGCGTCCGGTCATCTGGAAGACGATGGGCTTCGAGGGCGTCGCCGAGGCGCACCAGCTGCTGCACGAGAACAAGCACCTCGGCAAGATCTCGATCCTGGTCGGGGCCGAGTCGGAGAGCGACGGGCAGAACGTCGACGGCCCGGGCGCGATCCGGGCGGAGGTGGGAGCCTGATGACGGAGGTCTGCAGACTCGACTGGCACATCGCCCCCTTCCGAGCCGACCGCTGGCTCGATCTCTGGGAGCCGGCGGCAGCGCGAATGCCGGCCTATGGCGCAAGGAGCTGGTCGTTGACCCGTTCGATCGACGATCCGCTTGCCTTCCAGCAGACCTCGGTCTGGGAGAGCCGCTCGGATTTCGAACGCTACTGGTACTCGGACGAGATCGAGAAGGCGCGGGCTGCCGTCATCGACCTCTACGACATTCCGCTGCTGCCCACCTGGCACACCCTGATCGCCAGCGAATCGCTCGTCGCCAGCAATTAGGGCTCGGGCCTAGGAAGGGCCTAGCCGGTTTCCTCCTCTTCCTCGAAGCCGCGCGCCCAAGCCATCAACGCTTCGGCGTGGACCTCCTCCAGGCCGAGGTCGGACTCCGTCGGCATCAGCAGCGTCGGCTCCTGTCGCCCCCGCGCCCAGTCATAACAGATGTCATCGAAGCTGTCGTCGACCCAGGCCAGTGGTCTGCCGTTCGCGTACTCGGCCAGCGGCGCCAGCTTCCAATCGGCCGTACCGAAGCGGGCGGCGCCCTTGAAATCGAGATGGGGAAGCTCGGGCAGGCCGAGCAGCCGGGGCAGATGGCGATTGGCGCTGTCCTCCCAGCCACTCGCCCAAACCAGGTCGTAGACGTCGCTCAAACGCCGCAGCCTCTCCCCGGCCGCAAGCGAGATGCAGTGGACGCGACCCTCGATCATTTCCACCCTCGCAACCGAGCTGTCGGGCGGCTCGTCGTAGCCGAACAGCGAGACGACGCCGTCGATGTCGACCGCCAGGACGGGACGGCTCATCCGCGCTCGAGCGGCGCCATCGTCAGGCCCGCTGCCTTGAGCTGCTCCCAGTAGTGCTCTGCCGGCTCGCGTGGGCCAGACCAGACGACCGCCTGGCCGCTTGCGTGGATTTGCGCGGCGATCTCGTGTCCGCGGGCGACGCTGATCCCGGGGATCACCTGCGCCAGCGTCTGCGCCACGTGCTCGAAGGTGTTGTGGTTGTCGTTGCAGACGATCACGCGCCACTCGCCGCCCAGACCCGCGTCCGGACCGCTCGAGCGCGGTTTCTCCACGGTGGTCGTCATCGTGCCGCATTATGCGGACTAGAACGGGCTGGGGACGCGAATGACAACGTCATCGACACTGCCCATCGCCCCCTTGGCGTTGCCGATGGCGCCGATCGAGAAGCCCGAGCCGCGGCCCTGGAGCTCACCGGCGGCAGGATCGAGGAGGTCTGCGACCTGACGCCCGCCGACAAAGGCGACGACCCGGCATTTGCCCCTGTCCGCGCCACTGGTCACGTTGAAGGCCCGCAGGCGCAGCTCGTTCGGTTGATCGCTGCCTCGCACCGCGGTCAGACCCCGCTCGATGTGGAGGTACTCGACGCGGCCGTCGCTGAGCACCTTGCGCACCTGCGCCTTGCGCTGCAGCGGGAAGACGGCGAGCTGATAGCCGGCCCCTGCTTCTCCCGTGCGCAGGTTCACAGCGAGGAAGGCCTTGCGCTTGACCGCTTTCGGAGTCGAGCTGAACAGCCGCGCCGTGGCACCGATTTCGAGGTCGCGGCCGACGACCGGCGTCCGGTAGGCGCACTCGCTCGTGCCTTTGCCGATCAGGATGCGAAAAGCGTGCTCGGAGCCCCCCCGACCGCAGCGGCCTCCGGAGAGGTTGCCGATCTGCCCCCGTCTCGCATCGCTCTCCATGTCGTTGCGGTAGAGCCCGATCAACGCCGCGCCCGCGCTGGCGGCAAGTGCCGACGAGGCCAACGCGGCGGCGAGCAGGATGGTTGCGATTCGCAGTCTCATCGGGATTCGGCGCTCCAGCGTAAACACCGGGGCGGCCGAAAAGAGCGGGGCGTGACCACATGCACGCTGTCTTTCCCGCCCGGGCAAATATCATTCGAGGCGATGGCCGACCATCGCCTTCCCGAGCGAGACCGGCCGTGGGTGATGCGCACCTACGCCGGTCACTCCGACGCCCGCCGCTCCAACGAGCTCTACCGGCGCAATCTGGCCAAGGGGCAGACCGGCCTCTCGGTTGCCTTCGACCTGCCTACCCAGACCGGTTATGACCCCGACCACCTCCTCGCCCGGGGCGAGGTCGGCAAGGTCGGCGTCTCGATTGCCCACAAGGGCGACATGCACCAGTTGCTCGATCAAATCCCGCTCGACGAGATGAACACGTCGATGACGATCAACGCAACCGCCGCCTGGCTGCTCGGCCTCTATATCGCCGTCGCCGAGGAGAACGGGATCGAGCGCGCCAAGCTGAAGGGGACGACCCAGAACGACATCATCAAGGAGTACCTCTCGCGCGGCACCTACGCCTTCCCGCCGGAGCCCTCGATGCGGCTGATCGCCGACATGGTCGCCTTCACGGTCAACGAGGTGCCGAGCTGGAACCCGACCAACATCTGCTCCTACCACCTGCAGGAGGCCGGGGCGACGCCGGTCCAGGAGATCGCCTACGCGCTCTCGACCGGCATCGCCGTGCTCGACGAGGTGAAAGCCCGCGGCCAGGTCGCCGACGACGACTTCCCGAAGGTCTTCGGACGCATCTCGTTCTTCGTCAACGCCGGCATCCGGCTGGTCGAGGAGATCGCCAAGCTGCGCGCGATGGGGCGGATCTGGAACGAGATCGGCCGCGAGCGCTACGGCGTCACCGACGAGAAGATGCTGCGCTTCCGCTACGGCGTCCAGGTCAACAGCCTCGGCCTGACCGAGGCCCAACCCGAGAACAACATCCAGCGGATCGTGTTAGAGGCGCTTGCGGTGACTCTCAGCCGCGACGCCCGCGCCCGGGCGATCCAGCTGCCGGCCTGGAACGAGGCGATGGGTCTCCCCCGTCCCTGGGATCAGCAGTGGAGCCTGCGCATCCAGCAGGTCCTCGCCAACGAGACCGACCTGCTCGAGTACCCCGACATCTTCGAAGGATCCGTCGTCATGGACGGGTTGGTCGAGGAGCTGACCGCGGGAGCGCGAGCGGAGATGGCCGTTGTCGAGGAGCACGGCGGCGCCGTCAACGCCGTGCCCTATATGAAGGCGCGCCTGGTCGAGTCCCACCGCGAGCGGGTGGCCCGGATCGAGGCCGGCGAGCAAAAGGTGATCGGCCAGAACAGCTTCACCGAGACCGAGGACTCTCCGCTGACGGCGGGCGCCGACGGCGGCATCCTCACCCCCGACCCCGAGGTCGAGCGCGAACGGGTCGAAGCGCTGGAGCAATGGAAGGGCGAGCGCGATGAGGACGCGGCGCGCGCCGCCCTCGACGAGCTCGCCAAGGCCGCGGCCGACGACAGCGTCAACATCATGCCGGCGACGATCGCCGCGGCCAAGGCCGGCGCGACGACGGGCGAGTGGGCGCAGGTGCTGCGCGAGGCGTTCGGCGCCTACCGGGCACCGACCGGCGTCGACGGGGCCTCCCCGGCCGCCGATCGCGACCAGCTCGCCGAGATACGGCGCCGCGTCGACGAGGTCTCCGAGCGGATCGGGCACCGAATCAAGATCCTGGTCGGAAAGCCCGGCCTCGACGGTCACTCGAATGGCGCCGAGCAGGTGGCGCTGCGCGCACGCGACGCCGGCATGGAGGTCATCTACCAAGGGATCCGCCTGACCCCAGAGGAGATCGTCGAGTCGGCGCTACAGGAGGACGTCGACGTGGTCGGCCTCTCGATTCTCTCCGGCTCGCACCTGGAGCTGATCCCCGAGGTCGTCCGCCGCCTGCGCGAGGAGGGCCTGGGGGTGCCGGTGGTCGTCGGCGGCATCATCCCCGTCGCCGACGCCGAGCGACTCCGTGAGGCCGGCGTCGCCGGCGTCTACACGCCGAAGGACTTCGACGTGAACAGGATCATGGCCGAGATCGCCACCCTGGTAGACGAGCGCGCCACGACCGGCGCCGCCGCCTGAGCGCAGCGACGCAGCGGCGAACGCCTATCAGCGCCACAATGGGCCGATGAGCGAGCTGAACGGAGACCGCTCGGCCTGGCTGCGCTGCTACCGCTGCTGGTCACAGAACCTCGAGATCCAGATCCACTACGACGCGATTCGCCGCGTCGATCCCGAGACCGGAGCACTCGCCGAAGGGGTCGACGAGGTGCAGGAATCGGTTGTGCAGTGCCTCGACTGCATGCACGATCAACCGCACCTCACCTTCCAAGATGACCGCGTCGTTCCGATCGAGGACCGCTGGGAGCGAATGGTCGCCGGAACGCCCTGGGTCGCCTCCTGCACCGTTACCGTGGACCAGGAGCGGGTAGAGAGTTGCTCAGGACCTGAAGCAGCGGAGCTGCTGGCCTATGGCGCCTTTGGTGAGGCGGGCGTGCGCGAGTTTTTTGCCCATGTTCGTTTCCACAAGCACGCAGACGAGCGCATCGTCGTCCACATGCTGGTCGAGCTATACGCGCGCTCGGCCGAGGAGGCAACGGAGGTGCTGGAGGGGGCCGCGCACGGGCCACTCGAGATCACCTCGCTGGCGGAGGAGTCGCGGCCGCCCGCACATGCCT
>DASTYR010000217.1:0-4905 GCA_035764795.1 Solirubrobacterales bacterium
ACACCTACGGCGGCGCGGCGCCGCACGGCGGCGGCGCGTTCTCGGGCAAGGATCCGACGAAGGTCGACCGCTCGGCGTGCTACATGGCGCGCTACGTCGCCAAGAACGTGGTCGCGGCCGGTCTGGCGGAGAAGTGCCTCGTGCAGCTCGCCTACGCCATCGGCGTGGCCGAACCCGTATCGGTGCTGATCGAGACCTCCGGCACCGGCAAGGTGTCGGACGACCGGTTGAGCGAGATCGTGCGCGGCCACTTCAAGCTGACGCCGAAGGGCATCATCGAGACCCTCAATCTGCGCCGGCCGATCTATCGCAAGACAGCCGCGTTCGGCCACTTCGGCCGCACCGAGCCGGAGTTCACGTGGGAGCGCACCGACAAGGCCGACGCGCTTCGCGCCGACGCCGGCGTGTGACACGCGTGCGCCGAGTCTCTCCCGACCCGCGCTGAGTCGTCATGCGCAGGCAGGTTCTTCTGACGGCGGCCCTCGTGGCCGCCGTTTTTCTTTTTGTGGTCCTCACGCTGCCGCCGCGGCCGGTTCCCGCGGCGGGAACCGTCGATGACGATCTCCGCCGGCGGACGATTGCGGGCGCGGTCCACGTCCACAGCACCCGATCGGATGGCACGGGCAGCGTCGACGAGATTGCCGCCGCCGCCAATCGTGCCGGTCTCCGCTTCGTCGTGATCACCGATCACGGCGACGCGTCGCGGCCACCGGACCCGCCGCAGTATCGTCATGGCGTCCTCGTCATCGACGCGGTCGAGATCAGCACGAACCAGGGGCACGTGATCGCGCTCGACCTGCCGGCGGCGCCGTATCCGCTTGGCGGCGAGGCGCGCGACGTCGTCGAGGACGTCCGGCGGCTGGGCGGCTTCGCGATCGCCGCGCACCCGGAGTCGTCGAAACCGGAGCTGCGCTGGACGGCGCGGGATGCGCCGATCGACGGCGTCGAGTGGATCAATCTCGACAGCGCCTGGCGCGACGAGTCGCGCCTGCGGTTGGTGCGCGCGGCGATCGACTACCCCCTGGGCCCGCCGTCGGCGCTGGCCTCGCTGCTCGATCGCCCGGGCGTGACTCTCGATCGATGGGATGCGATGACCGAACGTCGCGCGGTAGTGGCGGTAGCCGGACACGATGCGCATGGCGGCGTGGCCGAGGGCGGCCGTGGCGGCTGGCGCCGCCGGCTCGGGGTGCCGTCGTACGAGGCGAGCTTCCGGACCTTCGCGCTGCGGACGATACTGCCCGCGGATCTGCGCGGCAGCGCCGCGGACGACGCGCGCGTGGTGGTGGAGGCGATCAAGTCCGGCCGGACGTTCACCGCAATCGACGCGGTCGCCACACCGGCGTTCATCGACTTCCGCGCGGCGGCCGCAGGCGTGCCGGGGCTGACGGGGCAGACCATTCCATTCGCGGCTGGCGCCACCGTCACCGTGCGCGCGACGGTGCCGGACGGAGGCCGCCTCGTCCTCTTTCGCGGCGGCAGCGAGGTCGCGCAATCCACCACCGACGAGCTGACCGCGCGTGCGGACGCGCCGGGCGCCTATCGGGTCGAGGTCCGCGCCGGCACCGCTCCGGGCGACCCGCCGGTGCCGTGGCTCGTGACCAATCCGATCTACCTCCGGGCCCAGCCGGCCGCCGATGGGGAGGCCGGTCCGCAGGCCGCAGCGTTCGCGGCGATCGATGGGGCAGGGGCGGTGGTGGAGAAGGAGCCCGAGTCGGAGGGGACGATCTCGAAGACCGCCGCGGGGTTCTCGCTTGCGTATCGTCTTCGGTCCGGCGATCGGGTCAGCCAGTACGTCGCGGCGGCACTGCCGATGCCGCAGAACACCGATGCCCGCGCGCTCGAGTTCGTCGGCCGCTCGTCGTCGCCGATGCGGCTGTCGGTGCAGCTGCGCTTCAACGAGCTCGGGGGCGCGCGCTGGGTGCGGTCGGTGTATCTCTCGCCGGAGCCGAACCGGATCGTCGTCCCCTTCGCCGAGATGGTCCCCGCCGACCGGCCGTCGAAGCCGCCGCAGTTTCCCGCCGCGTCGTCCATCCTGTTCGTCGTCGACCTCACCAACGCCGCGCCGGGTCAGTCGGGCGCCGCCGAGATCTCCGGGCTGTCGCTCGCGAAGTAGGCGTCACCGCTTCGGCGCGATCTCGTGCAGCGCCGCAATCAGGTCGCTGGCGAGGATGCCGTGCCGGTATCCCTCGCGCAGCATGCGCTCGGCAATCTGACGGGCGACCGCGCCCTGACGGGCCGGCGACTCCCGGCGGGGGACCGCGACGAACGTCCCAAGTCCCCGTTTGACGTAGACCACGCCCTCCTGCTCCAGCGTCCGGTACGCGTGCTGGACCGTATTCGCGTTCACGGCGAGCCGCTTCGCGAGCTCGCGGACCGCGGGGAGACCGTCTTCGGGCTTCAGTACGCCGACCGCCACCGACCGCCGCACCTCATCCGCAATCTGGCGAAACACGGGCCTCGGGTCGTCGAGGTCGACCTTGAACGCTAGCATACTAGTATACTAGCACACTAGTTGACTAAGACACTAGAGGTCACTCGTGAACCTCTCCACGGTGCGATCGAGCGAGAGCGATAAGAGCCTGGCGAGCGGCGCGGGGCGCGGGGAGCCCGCGAGCGAGCCAGTCGGGGAGTCCGAGGGGGCGACGCCCTCTCGATCGGGACCCGACGCGCTAGGTCCGCGTGCGCAGGAGCAGGTAGCCGGCGAGGCCGGCGACGAGGATGTTCGGGGCCCAGCCGGCGAGGATTGGCGGCAGCAGGCCGGCCCGACCGATCGCGACGAATGCGCTGATCAGGATCCAGTAGCTCAGGGCGATGACGATGCCGAGGCCGACGCCGTAGAGGGCGCCATGACGGCCGGCGCCGACGCCGAAGGGGATGGCGAGCAGCGCCATCACCAGCGTGACGAACGGGAAGGCGAGTTTGCGCTGCAGTTCGACCGACTGCGGCACGACGTTGAAGCCGCTGGTCCGGAGCTCGCCGATATAGGTGCGCAGCTCGCCGACGGTCATGAATTCCGCTTGCGGCGACTCCTTCGAGAAGTAGTCGGGCATCTCCATGTCGGGCAGCGGCTGCGGGGTGATCCGGCTCCACTTCGGCGGGTTGGTGGAGAAGTCCTGTCGCCAGCCGGTGGTGGCCTCCCAGGCGCCGTTCCGGAACGACGCGGTCTGGACGTAGGTCTGCGAGTCGAGCTCCCAGGCGTTCGGCTTGATGCGGAAGAGCGTCATGTTGAACAGCTGGACCTTCTCCGGCTCGAACAGGTTGTAGTGATAGAAGGATTCCCCCTTGGTGACCCAGCGGCGGTTGAGGACGTTGAGCGTCTTCGGCGCGCGCTTCTTGATCTGCGCGTCGACGATCTCGGCGCGGCGATTCGCCTGCGCCATGATGCGCTGCTCGAGGGCGAACAGGACGCCGCTGAAGACCAGCGAGAGAAAGATCACCGAGAGCGCCGAGCGGTAGAGGCTGACGCCGCAGGCCTTCATGACCGTCAGCTCGCTGCTGCGGGCCAGCATGCCATAGGTCACGAGCACGCTCAGGAGCGCGGCAATCGGGATGATGTAGTAGATGAACTGCGGTGTGAGCCAGACCAGCAGCTGGCCGATCAGCGCCGGCGACGTCCCCTTGAAGATCTTGTCGGAGCGGTCGATGAAGGTCGAGATGTAGAACAGCCCGAGCAGCGAGAGGAACGACAGTCCGGCGACGCGAAGATAGAGGCGGCTGATGTAGCGATCGAGAATGCCCGGCTTGGGCAGGTGCAGGCGGGGCAGTCGGATGACGATCACGGGCGTGGCCCTGGTGGCGGCGGGGCGGACGGCGTCGCCGGCTGCCGCCGCCGGATTCGGCTTCCGAATCCACGCCGGCAGCGGGATCGCCGGCAGCCTGAGGCCGAAGGGCAGCCGTCCCTCGGCGTGACGGGCGCGCATGATCAGCGCGGCGATGCCGAACGGACCGAGCAGGATGTTCGGGACCCAGCGCGCCCACTCGGCCGGCATCTGGTGCCCCTTGGCGGCCGATTCCGCCAGGAACATCGCGATGTAGTAGACGAAGATCACGCCGATGCCGACGACGAATCCTCCCAGCTTGCCGTCGCGGGCGACCGACATCCCGAGCGCCAGCGCGATCACGGCAAAGACAATGCACGCCGCGGGGATCGAGAACTTCTGGTGCATCGCCATGATTTCGTTGTGCGGCGACTCGTTGCGCGCGCGCTTCTGGGCGATGTCCTCCTGGAGCTTGGCGATCGTCTTCTCGGTGACGCCCGGCGGCAGCGCGTGCGAGCCGAAGACGGAGTCCGGGTTCAGGGTGATCACGAACTGCTCGCGGAACCGGTTGATGCCGGCGTCGCCGGGCTGGCCGGTGGCGTAGGCGGTGCCGTCGGTGAGCACGAGGCGGACCGTGCGGTTGGCGGCGTCGAGGACGATCCGGCCGCGGCGCGCGAGATACAGCTTGATGGAGTCCGGCCGGGTCGAGTCGGCCACCATCAGGTCCTTCCAGCCGACCTCGCCGGGGCCCGCCTCCTGGCGCGGATACAGCGTCCAGCTCGGGAAGTCCTCGTAGAACACGCCCGGACGGATCTCGGTCTCGACCTTCTTGGTGAGAATCTCGAAGATGATTTCGCGGTAGCGCTGGTTCGAGTTCGGGAGGGCCTCGATCATCACGTACAGCGTCGCCGCGGTGGCGACGCCCGCCAGGACCAGGACCGGCCTGAGGAGCCGGTACGGGCTGACGCCGCACGCCAGGAGGGCGACGGCTTCGCGGTCGGCGGACATCCGGCCGAGGCCGATCAGCAGGCCGACCAGGAGCGCCATCGGGATCGTCAGCCCGAGGGCCTGCGGGCTGAGCAGCAGGATGATGTAGCCGGCGGTCTGCCAGGGCACGCCCTTGGAGACGAGCTTCTCCAGTTCGTCC
>DASTYR010000218.1:0-2539 GCA_035764795.1 Solirubrobacterales bacterium
CTGAGATCCCGATCATCGTGCGCGGCGAGGGTTGCTACGTCTACGACGACCGCGGCAACCGCTACCTCGACGGCCTCTCGGCGCTCTTCTGCGTCAACGGCGGCCACGGTCGTCCCGAGCTAGCCGCCGCCGCCGCCCAGCAGATGCAGGAGCTCGACTTCTACACCCTGTGGAGCTACGCGCACCCGCGGGCGATCGAGTTGGCGGCGCGGATAGCGGCGCTCGCGCCCGGTGACCTCAATCGAGTCTTCTTCACCTCGGGTGGCTCGGAGGCGGTCGAGTCGGCGCTGAAGCTGGCCCGCAACTACCACCGCATGGGCGGCAAAGGCCAGAAGCACAAGGTGATCGCGCGCGAGATCGCCTACCACGGCACCTCCCTTGGGGCGCTCTCGGCGACCGGGATCACCGACCTTCGCTATCAGTTCGAGCCGCTCGTCCCGGGCGGCTGTCACGTTCCCAACACCAACCTCTATCGCTGGCCGGAGGACCGCGACCCGCTCTGGGCGGCGGACGCGATCGAGGAGCGCATCCAGTTCGAGGGCCCCGACACGGTCGCCGCGGTGATCCTCGAGCCGGTCCAGAACGCCGGCGGCTGCTTCGTCCCGCCCGATGGCTACTTCCAGCGGGTGCGCGAGATCTGCGACCGCCATGACGTGCTGATGATCTCCGACGAGGTGATCTGCGCTTGGGGCCGGCTCGGCCACTGGTTCGGCTGCGAGCGCTTCGACTACGTCCCCGACATCATCACCGTGGCGAAGGCGCTCACTTCCGCCTACGCGCCGATGGGCGGCTTGATCGCCTCCGATCGCGTCGCGGAGCCGTTCATGGAGGGCAACGCCTCCTTCGCCCATGGCTTCACCTTCGCCGGCCACCCTGTCGCCGCCGCGGTGGCGATGGCCAATCTCGACGCCTTCGAGGAGGAGGACCTCTGCGGTCACGTGCGCGCCAAGGAGGGGCAGTTCCGGGAGATGCTGGAGAGCCTGCGCGACCTGCCGATCGTCGGTGACGTGCGCGGCGCCGGCTACTTCCACGCGATCGAGCTGGTCAAGGACAAGGAGACCAAGGAGAGCTTCAGCGACGAGGAGTCAGAGCACCTGCTGCGCGGCTTCCTTTCCGGCGAGCTCTACCGCCGCGGCCTGATCTGCCGTGCCGACGACCGCGGCGACCCGGTGATCCAGCTGGCGCCGCCGCTGATCGCCGACAGCCAGCAGTTCGAGGAGATCCACGATGTCCTGCGCGGTGTGCTGACGGATGCCTGGGACCGGGCGGGCGGTTCGTCCGGGGCGTCTTCCACCCGCGCCCGACGGCGGTCGTCGCTCTAGGGGCCAACGGTGCTCACCGTCCAGAGCCTTCTCGCCGAGCTCGATCTCGAGCTGGCGGCCGGGATCGACTCGGCCGAAGCCCCGGTGCGCTGGGTCCACATCTCCGAGCTCGACGATCCGACCCCCTGGCTCTCGGGGGGCGAGCTGATGCTGACGACGGGCATCCCGCTCAACACCGCGCCAAAGCAGCGCGCATTCATCAAGCTGCTCTGCGAGCACAACCTCGCCGGCCTTGGTCTGGGCACCGGCTTCAGCCACAAGAAACTGCCGAAAGCGATGGTCGACGAGGCGCTCGCCCAGGACTTCCCGTTCTTCGAGATCCCCTACTCGGTGCCGTTTATCGCGATCACCGAGAAGGCTTTCGCGCGGCTCGTCAACGAGCAGTACGAGGTGCTGCAGCGTGGCATCGCGGTGCAGCGGCGGCTCGAGCGACTGGTGCTGGAAGAGCGGGGCCTGGAGGAGATCGTCGCGACGATCGCCTCCGCGGTAGGTGGCACGGTGGCGATCCTCAACAACCGCGGCGAGCGACTCGCCGGTCGCAACTTCCGCCGTCAGCTGGCGCCCGAGGCCGTCAAAGCGATCCGCGAGGAAGCGCTCTCCCACACCCGGGACGGCCACCCCTTCGTGCCGACGCATCCTTCGGTCGCGGGCCGGGCGCTCGCCCATCCGGTGATCTCGCCGGGGGGCGGGCCGCCGCAGGCCTGGGTCGTGGTCGTCCGCGACTCGGGTGGGCTGGGGGACTTCGAGCGGCTGATCCTGCAGCAGGCCGTCGCTGTCGTGGCGCTGGAGCTGATGCGTCGTCGTGTCGCCCGCGAGACCGAGCGGCGGCTGGCCGGCGATGTCCTGGCCGGAGCCCTCGGCGGCCGCCTCGACCCTTCCGAGTTACGGCGCCGTCTTGAGCCATTTGGAATCGGAGAGGAGACGGCGGTGCTGGTCTTCGACCTCGACGACCCGGCGGCGGCCGAGCCGGTGCTCGAGCGAGCCCTGGCGGCCGACGCCTGCCCCGCGGTGGTCGCTCCCCACGCCAGCGCCGGCCGCGAGCTGCTCTGCGCGGTGATCGACGCCAGCGATCGCGACCCGGTCGACCTCGCCGCCGAGGCGCGACGGGCACTGATCAAGGAGCGGGGCGCGGTGCGCGCCGCGGCAAGTCGCTCGGCGCCGCCCGAGCAGCTGCGGCGCTCTTTCCACGAGGCGCGCTGTGCGCTCGAGGCCACGGC
>DASTYR010000219.1:0-2826 GCA_035764795.1 Solirubrobacterales bacterium
CGCCGCGGACGACGATCAGCACGTGTCGGTCGCGGAACGAAGCGCGGGTCGGTGGAAACTCGATTCCGCCGGCCAGCAGGTCGGTCTCCTGACGAACGTGGGCGACGGTGTTCTCGGCGAAGGCGGCGAGCGCCTCGTCGACGCGCTCCCGCTGGTGCTCGAAGCGCCGCTCCAGCTCCTCGACGCCGAGCGCCTCGCCGCGCAGCAGCACCCGTCCGCCGCCGCTGATTGCCCCGTCTTCGGCGACCTCGACCTCGTCGCCCTCGCCGATGGCCTCGAACGGGTCGCCGTCCGTGACATCGACCAACAGCACGCCGGCGCGGGCCAGCAGCAGCGGGCCGGCGTTGGGATAGCGGCCGTCGGTCGACTCGGAGGCGTTGATGACCGCCCGCACGCCGGTGGAGATCAGCTCCTCGGCGGCGATCCGGTCGATGTTGACGTGATCGATGACGGCGACCTCGCCAGGGGCGAGCCGCTTGACGAGCTCCTTGGTGCGGCGGCCGAACCGCGCTCTGCCGATGACCGTCCGGCCCCCGCCGGTCCCGTTGCGACGCGACAGCAGCGCAGGCAGGCGGCGGTAGCTGGCGGTAGCCACCGGACAAGCCTAGAGGCTGTCTGACCAGGTCAGGCGGCCTCTAGCAGCTCGCGGGCGTGGCGGGTCGCCGTCTCGTCGTCGCTCTCAGCACCGAGCATGCGACGGATCTCGGCGACGACCGCGTCGCCCTCGAGCCGCTCGACCCGGGCTATGGCGGTCTTGCCGCCGAGGTCCTTCTCGAGCTTGAAATGGGTATCCGCCAGCGAAGCGACCTGGGGCAGGTGGGTGATGCAGATCGCCTGCCGCCCCTCGCCCAGGGCCCGCAGCCGCTCCCCAACCGCGCGCGCCGTCTTGCCCCCCACCCCAGCGTCGATCTCATCAAAGACCAGCGTGCCGACGCCCCCGCCGGCACCGAGGCAGCTGAGGGCGAGCATTACGCGCGATAGCTCGCCGCCGGACGCGGCGTCTCGCAGCGGGGCCGGCTCGATCCCCGGGTTGGGCGCCAGCCGCAGCTCGATCGACTCTGCGCCATCGGGTCCGAAGCCGTCCGGGTGCGGCTCGAGCCCGACCTCGAGCGTCGCCCCCGGCATCGCAAGCCGCTCCAGCTCCGCGGCCACCCGCTCGCGCAGCGGCTCGGCGGCGGCGGAGCGGCCGGCACTCAGGCGCTCGCCCAGCTCGCGCCGCGCCGCTTCGGCCTCGGCGAGCGCCGCCTCCGCCTCGGCCCCACGCTCGCTGGCACCCTCCAGCCGCTCGATCTCGGCCCGGCACCGATCGGCATGTGCCAGCACCGACTCGACGCTGCCGCCGTGCTTGCGCTGCAGCCGCTCGATCGCCTCCAGCCGCTCCTCGACGACGGCCAGGCGACCCGGATCGGCCTCGACGCCCTCGGCGTAGGCGCGCACCTCCACGGCGGCGTCGGCCAGCTCGAGCGCGAGGGCACCGACGCGCTCGCCCAACCGGTCGAGGTCGGCGTCGACCCCAGCCACCCCCTGCAGCAGCGCTTCGGCGCGGGCCACCGCGGCGCTGGCGCCGCCGCCGTCCGCCTCGGCACCTGCCAGCACGGCGTGGGCGCCTGCCGCGGCTTCGCGCAGGCCCTCGGCGTGGCGCAACCGCTCGCGCTCGGCGCTCAGCGCCGCCTCCTCGCCTGCGTCTGGCGCGACCTCCTCGATCTCGGCCAGCTCGTAGCGGTAGAGGTCGAGGTCGCGCTCGCGAGAGCCATCGCGCTCCTGCAGCTCCGCCAGCTCACCCGCGCGGTGCAGGCACTCTCGATGCGCCTCGCGGTACCGCTGCAGCAGCTCGAGGTGTTCGCGCCCCGCGAAGCCATCCAAGATCTGCGCCTGGGCCGTGGAGATCGTCAGGCGCCGGTGCTCGTGCTGGCCGAAGAAGGCGACCAGCCGGGAGCCGAGCAGCCGCAGATCGGAGGCCGAGGCGGCGCGGCCGGCGACGAAGGCGGAGGTACGGCCGGCGCCGGAGACACGCCGGCCCAGGACCACCTCGGTGGCGTCGGCGGGCAGGCGCTCGGCGAGCTCGGCGAGCTCGGGCTCCTCCATCAGCCCCGGTGGCAGGTCGAAGACACCCTCGACCCACGCCTCGGCGGCGCCCGGTCGGACGATCTGCGGCCGAGCCCGGCCTCCCATCAGCAGGTCGAGCGAGTGGGCGAGCACGGTCTTGCCGGCGCCGGTCTCGCCGGTGATCGCGTTGAGCCCCTCCCCCAGCCGCAGCTCGGCCCGCTCGATCAGCAGCAGGTTCTCGATCCGCAGCTCGCGCAGCATGCGCTCTGTCTAGCAGCCGGCGCGGCGGGTGCCGCCACGGAGTGCGGTGACGTGCTCGAGCTAAACCGCTAGGTGACCAAACTTCTCTCTGATGCGGTGGTAGAAGCTCGTCCCTGGCAGCTGTGCGAGACGGCCGACGCTGTCGAGGAAGCGGACCTCGAGCTCGGCGCCTGAGGCCAGCATCCCGGCCGGCTCGCCGTCGACCGCGACGTCGACCGGATGGCGTCCGGTCGCGTTGCCGACGTGCAGCACGTCGCCAGGGGCGACGACCAGGGCGCGGGCCGTGAGCGAGTGCGGCGCGATATAGCTGACGACGTAGCCCTCCACGCCCCAGGCGAGGATCGGGCCGTTGTTGGCGAGGTTGTAGCCGGTGGAGCCGACCGGGGTTGCGGCGACCAGGCCGTCGCAGCGCACGTGGCCGACCTCCTCGCCGGCGATCTTGTAGCTGAGCTCGGCGACCCGGTCGCGCGGGCGGCGGCTGAAGCTGACGTCGTTGACGGCGAGCTGGATGCCGTCGAG
>DASTYR010000220.1:0-2844 GCA_035764795.1 Solirubrobacterales bacterium
CTGTAAGAATCACTTCTTTCCACAGCCCCTTGCACAGCGGCCAAAGCCTGTCCCAAGGCCAAAATCATCTGTGCAAGCCGCGATTTCCACAGACACTGATCCAACTCAAAAAGGGATTCATCACTTGAAGCTGTCAACGAATCGCGAGGAGCTCGTCTCCAAGCTCTCGATCGTCTCCAGGGCCGTATCTACGCGCGCCGTGACCCAGGCCCTCTCGGGAATCCTCGTCAAGGCATCCGACGGAGGCGTCGAGCTCGCGGCTACCGATGGCGAGATGGGGCTGCGCACGTCGCTTGAGGCGACCGTCGGCAGCGAGGGCGCCGTCCTGCTCCCCGGCCGTCTCCTGGCCGACCTGGCCCGATCGCTGGGCGACGCTGGCGTCGAGATCGAGGCGCGCGAGGCCGAGCGCGACGTCGAGATCCGCAGCGGCGGCTCCAGCTTCCACATCCGCGTCCTCCCTGCCGACGACTTCCCCAGCCTGCCCGCGGAAGAGGGCGAGGCGCTCGCGATACCGGCCGCGGCTCTCTCGGAAACGGTCGAGTTGGTGGCGCGCGCCGCCTCCCGCGACGACATGCGCCCCGTCCTCACCGGCGTCTTCGTCAGCGCCTCCGGCGAGGAGATGACGATGGTCGCTACCGACTCCTACCGCCTGGCGGTGAAGCGGACCGCGCTGCAGCGACCGGTCGGCGGTGAGCTGGAGGCGAACATCCCGGCCCGGGCGCTGCGCGAGGTCGCCCGGGCGGTCGGCGACGAGGTCGAGAACGTCTCGGTCCGCCTGCTCGCCAACCAGGCGCTTTTCAGGGCAGGGGACGTCCTCCTCAACACGAGGTTGATCGACGGCCAGTTCCCGAACTTTCGACAACTCCTGCCCGAGTCCTACGAGCACGACGTACGGCTTCCGCGCGGCGAGTTCCTGGATGTGGCGCGACGCGTCAGCCAACTGGCCCAGCGCAACTCGCCGCTGCGGCTCTCTTTCTCCTCCGGGGAGCTGAAGGTGTCGGCATCGACCCCCGACGTCGGCGACGCGGAGGAGGCGATGCCGGCCTCCTTCGAGGGCGAGCCGCTCGAGATCGGCTTCAATCCGGAGTTCCTCCGCGACGGCATCGAGAGCGTCGAAGGCGACGAGGTGATGCTGCGGTTGATCTCGCCGCTGCGGCCCGGCTTGCTGCAGCCGGTCGACAACGAAGACTTCCGCTACCTGGTGATGCCGATCCGCCTCAACGTGTGAGGCGCGATGCGGGTCGTCGCCGTCGAAGCGAGGCCGCTGCGCAACCTCGGTGAAGCCCGCCTCGACTTGGGGGCGGGGATGGTCAGCCTCGTCGGGTCGAACGGAGTCGGCAAGACCAACCTGCTCGAGGCGCTCTACTTCGCCCTCACCGGCCGTTCGTTTCGCACCTCCGATCGACGTGAGCTGATTCCCTTCGGCGGCTCGCTCGCCCGGGCCGAGGCGACCGTCCGCGACGACGTAGCCGACCACCGGCTTCTGGCTGCGGTAAGCCGCAGCGACGGGCGGCGCCACCTCCTCGACGGCGCCGCCACCGACCCCGGGACGCTGGCCCGCCACCGACCCCCGGTCGCCGTCTTCTCTCCGGATCGAATGGCGCTCGTCAAGGGCCCGCCGGGGGAGCGCCGCGCCCACCTCGACGGCTACGTCGCGGCGCGCTGGCCGGCTCGAACCGAGTTGCGGCAGCGCTACGGCCAAGCCCTTGCCCAGCGCAACGCGCTCCTTGCGCGCATCGTCGCCGGGCGGGCAGCGGAGGGCGAGCTCGAGGTCTGGGATGCCTCGCTCGCAGCGGCCGCCGCGGAGCTGATCGCCGCACGGGCCGAGGCGGTGGGTGAGTTGGCCGACCCCTTCACCACCGCCGCCGCAGATCTCGGACTCCCCGGCGAGGCGAAGCTGCGATACCGACCGCGGGCGGAGGGCGACGGCGATGCGATCAGGACGGGTCTCGCCGAGCGCCGCGGCGCCGACCTACGTCTCGGCCGCACCTCCTGGGGCCCCCACCTGGATGAGCTCGAGCTAGCGACCGACGCTAGATCGCTACGTCGATACGGGTCGCAGGGACAGCAGCGGATCGGGTTGCTCGCGCTTCTCTTCGCCGAGCGCGAGGCGCTGCACGCAGCGGGCCGGCCGCTGCCGCTGCTCCTCCTCGACGACGTGATGAGCGAGCTCGACCCCGAGCGTCGCGAGCGCCTGGTCGCCAGACTCGAGCCCGGCGGGCAAGCACTGCTGACGGCAGCAGCCGAGGAGTCCCTGCCCGATCGCGCGCGCGAGAGCTTGGTCAGGATGCCCCTGCAAGCCGCGGCGCCCCTTGCCGCATGAGCCGCCGCCGCGCACCACGGCCTGCGGCCGCCGCTTTGCGCGCCGCTCTCGACCGAGCCGCGCCGAAGACCCCGCTCGCCGCCGCCCAGGCGGCCTGGGCGGAAGTCGTCGGCGAGCGGATCGCAGCCGTCGCCCAGCCGGTCTCCGAACGTGACGGCGCCCTGCTCGTCGCCTGCTCGGACCCGGTTTGGGCGCAGGAGCTGGACCTGATGCAAGAGGACCTGCTGGCGCGACTGAGAGGGCGGCTGGGCGACGCAACGCCGCAAAGTCTGCGATTTCGTGTCGAAGACTCGTAAGACCGCTGCATTTATGCACGTTTTGCAGGGATTTTTTACAATTGCCCACCACGTTTCTGAGGGGTCGGACTGGTATCCTTATGTCAACTCGTGCTTTTGCCCCGACCGACGCGGCGAAGTAGTCAGGCGGTCGGGGTTTTCTCTGAAACCCGGAAGGGACCCATTGGCCAAGACCGACAAGAGCGCCGCTAAAGGCACCGCTGGCTCCAGCTCCTATGGAGCGCA
>DASTYR010000221.1:0-3460 GCA_035764795.1 Solirubrobacterales bacterium
CGACCTCGTCTGCGTCAACCTCTATCCGTTCGAGGAGACCGTCGCCGGCCACGAGGTCGACGAGCAGGTGGCGATAGAGACCATCGACATCGGCGGCCCGACGATGATCCGCGCAGCCGCCAAGAACCACGGCGGCGTGGCGGTGGTCGTCAAGCCGGAGGCCTACGACGCGGTCTGCGCCGAGCTGGAGGAGTTCGGGGGCGAGATCTCCGCCTCGACCCGCCACTGGCTCGCCAACGAGGCCTTCGCCCAGACGGCCCGCTACGACGCCGCGATCAGCCGCTGGTTCTCGACCTCCTACGAGGACTTCCCCGAGCACCTGACGGTCACCTACGAGAAGGAGATCGACCTCGCCTACGGCGAGAACCCGCATCAGCGCGCGGCACTCTACTCCGAAGCGGGACGGGGCTGCCACATCCTCTCCGGCGTGGCGAAGCTGCACGGCCGCGCCCTCTCGTTCAACAACGTGCTCGACCTCGACTCGGCGCGGCGACTCACCAATGACTTCGAGGGGCCGGCCTGCACGATCGTCAAGCACAACAACCCCTGCGGGGTGGCGGTCGGCGAGACCGCCCTCGCGGCGTACCAGAGCGCGCTGGCCTGCGACCCGGTATCCGCCTTCGGCGGGGTGATCGCCCTCAACCGGCCGATCGACGTCGAGCTGGCCGAAGCGCTGCACGAGAACTTCGTCGAGGTCCTGGTCGCGCCGAGCTTCGAGGAGGGCGCGCTCGACGTGCTGCAGCAAAAGGAGGCGATCCGCATCCTCTGCGACGAGGAGCGCCGCGAGCCGGACCCGGCCGAGCGCGACCTCAAACGGGTCACCGGCGGCGTCCTGATCCAGGACCGCGACGGCGACCCCGAGCCGCGCGAGATCATGGAGGTCGTCACGCAGACGCAACCCAGCGAGACGCAGTGGAGCGACCTGCTCTTCGCCTGGACCGTGGTCCGCCACGTCCGCTCCAACGCGATCGTGATCGCCAAGGGCGGGGCGACGCTGGGGATCGGCGCCGGTCAGATGAGCCGGGTCGACTCGGTCCGCCTCGCGGTCGAGAAGTGCCGCGATGCGCACGGCTCCGCCGCCGACGCCCTCCTCGCCGACTCGGCCCTCGCCTCCGACGCCTTCTTCCCCTTCGCCGACGGCCCCCAGGCCGCGATCGAGGCCGGCGTCACCTCGGTGATCCAGCCGGGAGGCTCCAAACGGGACGCCGAGGTGATCGAGGCCTGCGACGCCGCCGCGGTCGGCATGGTGTTCACGAAGCACCGGCACTTCCGGCACTGAATCGCCGGTTTGCGATTCCTTTCAGCGTCGTCTCACATATTTATTTCTTGTGACACACACGTGACAGCTGTCTGAGTAGCGTCCCGGGAGTCGCGGCCGCGGCGGACGCCCCGGCCGCCGGACGCGGGCCTTGCCTCACCAAGCGAGGTTGGCGGGTTCGACTCCCGCTCGGGGCGCTACCATGGACACAAGTGAAGGCAAGGCCGTTGAAGTCCGGCGGCAACCTCGTTCGTAACGGCCCGCTTCTGCGGGCCGTTTGCGTTCGCCGACGGTGTCGCTTAGATAGATGGCGAGCGCGCGCTGAGCAGATCGAGGCAGCGCTCATCGCCGGGCCGTGCGGTGGCCCCCAGTCGGCGATTTGGAAGCTCCCACCCGGCTTGAGGACGCGCCTAACCTCCGCGATCGCCTCGCGCTTCTGCTCGGGCAGCAGCTGGTGGAGGACGAGCGACATCGTCGCCACATCGGTGCTCGCGTCGGGCAGGGGGAGCGCGCCGGCCAGGCCGTCGCGCCACTCGACCGCCGCCGCGCCTCGCTTGGCGCACGCCCGGGCGAGGATCTCCGGATCGCCGTCGACGCCGATCGTCTTCGCGTCCGGGCGGGCCGCCGCGAGCCCGATCGCGAAGGTGCCGGTGCCGCAGCCGACGTCCACGACGATGCCGTCGGGCGGCAGCGCCGCGCTGACGCGCTCCCTCATCGCGGCGCGAAAGCGCCGTTCGCGCATGGTCAGCGCCAGGACCGGATCGTAAATTCGCGAGAAAACCTGCCAGCGCGCGGCCGGGATGTAACGCGGCTCGGCGCTCTCCTGTTCCGCCACGGTGTAAATGCCCCCGGCGGGATTCGAACCCGCGCCGCGCGGCTTAAAAGGGTGCCTAATACCCGGCACTGCGAAGCTCGGCCAGCGTGACCATCAGCGTCCGCGGCACCGTACTGAGACTGCGGAAACCGAAGCGCTCGTAGAAACCCGCTGCCGTCTCGTCGATCGCGTGCACGACGACCGCCCGTACGGCGACCTCCTGTGCGGCTCGGCATATCCGTTCGAAGGCATCGTTGAGCAGCGCCGCGCCAAGCCCCTGCCCCTGACTGCGCTCGTCGACGGCGAGCCGGGCGAGGATCGCCACCGGAATTGGAAAGTGCCGCGACAGGCCCTTGCTTACCGCCTCCGTTGCCTCGCCATGCTCGAGCTGTCCGGCCACGAGCGTGTAGTAGCCGCGTACCGTCCCTTGCTCGTCGGTTGCCACAAAGGTGCGGGTCGCGTCGCGTCGCTCGCCCTGGCCTGCGTAGCGGTGCAGCCAACGGTCGAGCGACTCCTCGCCACAGGCAAAATCCGCCACGTCGTGACTTGCCGGGTCATAGCGCTCGGTGAGCGCGGCCTCCTCTCTCACGCGCGACGGCGCAGATCTTCGAGCCGGGCCACCGTGCCCTCGTCGGGCCGCTCGAGCGCATCGAGGAAGCGGGTCGCCTCCACCTCGCTGAGCGCGATCGTACGCTGATCGGCGAGCACCTCCTGCGCCCGCGTCTGGGCGGCGCGGCGGAAGAAGTCGCTCAGGCTCTCGCCCAGCGCCGAGGCGGCCGCTGCATCTACCTCGCGCTCCTCATCGCTCAGTCGGACTTCAATCCGGCGGGTCTTCGGGGTCGTGGTCGGCTCCATGAGCCGGACATTGTACGGGAGGACGTGCCGTCCCACCCGTGCTGCCTGTCTCGAGATGCAAGCGGCGTGGCCAGCTGGCAGCCTCGCCTCTCAAAGCGTCCGCTTGGTGCCCACGGACCATTCGCCGATCCGAGGTTTGGCATTGGCAACGGCATTCGGCACTACGATGCCGCCTGTCGCCAAATGCCCCCGCCGGGACTCGAACCCGGGCCGCGCGGCTTAAAAGGCGCTGCTACCGCCCTCCGTTAGGCGGAGACGTGCCTAGTTTGACATAGCGAAGCCCAGTTTCGATCGGTTTGAGGCTGACGACATTGGTGCCCAAATCGCCGGCGCATAAAGGACCCCGATGCAAGGAGGCGACGGCTTGGACAGGTCGGTTGACCAGGGTCCTTCCCAGATGGAGGTGCCGCAATGGCGACGGTTCTACTCGATGGCAAGGGCCCAGAAGAAGGCGCGGCTTCGGAAACGGTGCTTCCACGACCTCCGGCACATTTTCGGCAGCTTCGCGATCCGCCGCTTCGAGGTCGTGGCCG
>DASTYR010000222.1:0-3051 GCA_035764795.1 Solirubrobacterales bacterium
GCCCAGAAGTGGGGAGGCGTCCAGAAGAAGACAATCGCGAAGAGGTAGAACGCGGTGCCGCTGAGCCCGCCCGTCACGGCTGCCCAGGCGACCAGGGGCGGCACCGCGCCGGCGGCGCCGCCGATCACGATGTTCTGCGGCGTGGTGCGCTTCAGCCAGAGCGTGTAGACGAAGACGTAGCCGAGCAGCCCCGAGAGCGAGAGCGCCGCGGCCAGCGGGTTGACGGCCAGGGCCAAGAGCAGGAACGAACAGAGGCCGAGCAGCGTCCCGAAGGCGATCGCGGCGGCGGGGGAAACGCGGCCGCTGGCTACAGGTCGGTCGGCGGTGCGGGCCATCTTGCGGTCGATGTCGCGGTCGATCGCGTGGTTGATCGCACCGGCGCCGCCGGCCGAGAGGGCGCCGCCGAGGCAGGTGAGCAGGACGAGCCCGAGCGCGGGGTCGCCGGCCACGTACATCGTCGTTGCGGTCGTGAAGAGCAACAGCGACTGGACCTTGGGCTTGGTCAGCGTCGCGAAGTCGCGCAGCAGCTGCAGGGCGGCGGGGCGCTGCGAGAGCGCAGCCGTCTGGGCGCCGCTCAGGGAGGACACGAGCTCAGGCTACCGGCTGCGACTCGCGCGCCGGCTCGGCGGGGCGGTCTGCGCGGCGGCCGAGCGCCTCGCGGATGTCGCGCAGCGGCCTGGCGCTGCGGACGTCCGGCAGCACGTCGAAGTTGTGGGGCTCCGGCGGCGAGAGGGCGAACCACTCGAGCGAGTCGCCGCCCCAGGGGTCATGGCCCGCCGGGGCGCCCCCCTCGCGACTGAGGATCGCGTTGGCCAGCGTCATGACTATGCCGGCGGCGAGGATCAGCGTGCCGATCGAGGAGGCGAGGTTGTAGCCGTCGACGCCGGTGCCACCGAAGAACTTGTAGGCGTCGACCGGCTGGCCCTCGAAGCCACCGGCGAGGAAGAGCGGCAGCAGTGCCAGCAGCGTGCCGAGGGTCATCGTCCAGAAAGAGAAGCGCGCCAGGGTCTCGCCCATCGCCCGTCCAGTCATCTTCGGGAACCACCAGTGCAGCGCGGCGAAGCCGCCGAAGACGGCACCGCCGAGGAGCGCGAAGTGGGTGGCCGCGGTGCTGTCGACCGTGTGCTGGAGCCGCCAGCCGAGCGCGACCAGCGAGTGCGAAAGCTCGGAGGCCAGCCCGATCGCGATCATCGCCAGGGCTCCCGCCGCGAAGAGCAGCGGCGAGCGCATGCGGACGGTGCCGCCGACCAACGTTGCGATCAAGTTGAAGAAGACGAGCCCGAAGGGGACGATCAGCGCCAGCGACATCACCATCGCGAAGTACATCCAGCCGATGGCGATCGGCGCGGTGAACATGTTCTGCAGCCAGGCGAGCGTGCCGAGGACCGCGATCGCCACCAGCGAGCCGATCACGGCGCCGCGGTTGAAGAGCGGCTTGCGGGCAAGCGACGGGACGATTTCGGCGACGGCCGCCAGGGCGCCGATCAGGATCAGCATGTAGGCACCGGTGTAGAAGATCCAGCTCAGGTGCTGCCAGAGCAGCGGCGCGCCGCCGGCGCCGCCGGCGAAGAAGATGCCTTCGAAGTTGCGGTCGATCAGCAGCATCGTCAGCGCCGCGAGCATCACCGGGCCGATGAAGAGCAGCAGCCAGGAGCCGATCGCGGCGGCCCAGGAGAAGACCGGCAGGCGTCGCCAGGCCATTCCGGGCCCGCGCAGTACGCGCAGCGTCGCCACCAGGTCGATCGCAAGCAGGACGAAGCCGAGCGTCGCCAGGCCCGTCGCGGCCGCCCAGGCGTCGACGCCGTTGTTGGGGAGGAAGGCGAGCCCCGAGAGCGGCGCCAGCGGGTTGACGCCCGCCTCCGATGGCGTGAAGAGCAAACCGGCGTAGAGGACCGTCGCACCGGCGACGTACAGCCAGAGGCCGAGCTGGCCAAGGCGCGGCAAGGCGGTGCCGCGAGCGCCGATTTGCAGCGGCACCACGTAGTAGAAGAGGCCGAGGAGGAGCGGGATCGCGAAGAGGAAGAATCCCGTCGCGCCGTAGAGGGAGAGCATCCGGTTGAAGCCGACCGGCGAGAGGAAGGTGTTCTCGGGGATCGTCAGCTGCAGACGCATCAGCAGCAGCTCGATCACGGCTACGAATAGGAAGCCCAGCGAGGCGACGATCAGGGCACGGCCGACGTCCTTGTGGTCGGCGCTCGTCGCGATCTCCGCCCAGCGCGGCCGGCGCGTGGCGAGGCCGTTGGCGACCAGCTCGGGCCGCTTGGCGGAGGCGCTCACGGCGTCTGCCCCCCTTCGATCAGCTCGACGACGCGATCTTGGGCCGTCTCGATCTCGCTCTTGCGCTGCTCGACGAAAGCTTCGTATTCCTCGGGGGAGACGACTTCGACCTCGGTTCTCATCGAGGCGTAGCCCTGCCCCGAGAGCGTCGCCGACTGGCCGAAGTACGTCCCCTCCTCGTCAGCGCTGAAGGCGACGTGGTTGGTCTTGCCCGGAACTGCGTCGCGCTTGCCTGCCAGCGAGGGAACGTCCCAGGTATGGACGACGTCGGTCGAGACCAGGTCCATCTCAACCGCGGTGTCGACCGGGACGACCAGCTTGTAATAGGAGAAGGCTTCGTTGGGGTAGTCGTAGCGCCACAGCCACTGCTGGCCAGTTGCCACGATCTGCAGGGGCTCGCCGTCGGTGTGCAGGCCGGCAGGGCCACTGGCCGGTGCCTCGCGTGCGTTCTCGGTGTAGGTGATGCCGAGAACCAGCAGGACGAGGGCGAAGGCACCGAGGGCACCGCCGACGCGCAGCTGGACGCGCCGGTCGCCAGTCACCTGGCGCGGCTCGGCGCCGCGCTCGGCGCGAAACCGGCGCAGCGCGTAGAGGAGGGCGCCGACGATCACGGCGATGATGATCGCCGCGGCGACGAAGCCGATCCAAAGCAGGGTGTCGATCTGGTCGGTGCCAGAAGAGTGAGGGCTCAAGGCGCGGCCATTCTAATCACGCAGGTCGGCGCGCCGCCGCTCCCGCCAGGCGGCCTCTACCTCTACTCGCCGACCCTATGCG
>DASTYR010000223.1:0-3159 GCA_035764795.1 Solirubrobacterales bacterium
TGTTCGCGGATAGCGCGAGGAACGTGCCAGACGCCGATCTGGTCACGCTTGCGGCCAAGCTCGGCGCCGACGTGCCGTCCCAGCTCGATCCGGCGCTGGCCCTCGTCCGCGGCGCCGGCGAGCGGATCGAGCGCCTCCCCGACCCGCAGCCCCACGCCGTCGTCCTGCTGCCCGGGGGCGGCGGACTCAGCACGGCTGACGTCTTCGCCGAGGCCGACCGGATCGGCCTCGGCAGGAGCGTCGACGAGCTCAACGAGCTCGCCGCTCGCCTGCGCGACGCGGTCGGCTCCGGCGCCTCGCCGCTCGACTACGCCGAGCTGCTCGCCAACGACCTCGAGCCCGCGGCCTGCTTGCTGCGCCCCGATGTCGGTTCCGCGCTCGAGGCGCTGCGCGCCGCGGGGGCGCCGTTCGCCTCGCTGACCGGTTCCGGTCCGACTGTCTTCGGCCTTTTCTCGAGCCTCGCCGAGGCGGAGCGGGCCGCGCTTCGAATCGATCGCGACGACGCCATCGTCTGCGAAGCCGGCCGCGTGCCTTGAGACCCTCCTTGCGATGAAGATCGCGCTGCCGAAGGACCGCCGCCAACGCCGGCTTGCACTTGTCGCAATCGCCGCCGGGATCGCAGCCGGGTACTTCCTGATCAGCCGCTTCGTCCCGCACGACGAACTGCAGCACGTGCTCGAGGACGTCTCCAATGCCCTCGGCTCCTGGACCTATCTGCTCGCCGGCGTCTTCGCCTTCATCGAGACCGGCGCTTTCGTCGGCCTGGTCGTCCCGGGCGAGACCGTGATGCTCGTCTGCGGCGCGGTTGCCGGGCAGGGGGCGATCGACCTCTACATCCTGATCGCGATCGCCTGGTTCGCCGCCTGGGCCGGCGACACGACCAGCTTCCTGATCGGCCGGCGGCTGGGGCGCGGCTTCATCCTCCGCCACGGCGGGCGGGTCGGCATAACCCACGAGCGCTTTGAGCAGGTCGAGGACTACTTCGCCCGACACGGCGGCAAGACGATCTTCCTCGGGCGCTTCATCGGCCTGGTTCGCGCCCTCGCCCCCTTCATCGCCGGCAGCTCCGGGATGCGCTACCGCGTCTTCCTCCCCTACAGCATCCTCGGCGCCGGCATCCTCAACACGGCCGTGATCCTGCTCGGCTACGCCTTCTCGCGCAGCATCGACACCGCCGCCCAGTACGCCGGCCGCGGCGCCTTCCTGCTCGGCACGCTGATCGTCCTTGTGGCCGGCTCGGTCTATCTCTACCGCCGCCTCCGTGTCGAGGAGAACCGACGGGAGGCGGTGCGCTGGATGGAAGACCATGCGGTGGCCCGCTGGCTGGTCGTGCTGTTCCGGCGCTTTCAGCCGCAGCTGCGCTTTCTTTGGAACCGCATTACGCCGGGTGGCACCTTCGGTCTCGAGTTCACCTCGCTGATGGCGATCCTGGCGGTGTCCGGCTTCGTCCTCGTCGCCTACACGGCGATCGTCAGCGGTGACCCTGGGCCCACCCCGGGCGACCTGACGGCCGTCGACGTCGTCGAAAGCCTGCGGACCGACTGGCTCGTCGATGTCGCCAAGGTGGTGACCGCCCTCGGCTCCCTCGCGGTCGTGCTGCCGCTTGCGGCGCTCTGCGCGGCCCTGCTCGCCGTCCGTCGCCGCTGGGCTGAGCTCGGGGTGCTCGTCGTTGGCTTCGGCTTCACCTACGTCGGCGTTCACGAGATCAAGGGTGCGGTGGACCGACCCCGACCCGGCGGGGGTCTGGTCGAGGTCAGCGGCTCCTCGTTCCCCAGCGCCCACGCCGCCTACTCGACGTTTTATGTCTGCCTGGCGGTGACGATCGTGGTGCGCCTGCGGGCCGGGATGACCCGCGGCGCCGCCGTGATCGCGGCCGGGATCGTCCTCACCGCGGTCGTCGGTCTGTCGCGCGTCTACCTCGGCGTTCACTACCTGAGCGACGTCAACGCCGGATGGGCATTGGGCGCGGCCGCCTTCTCGCTTTGCGCAGCCGTCGCCCTCACTGTCTCGACGCTGCACTCTTCGGACGGGGCCGTGCGGCAGAATGGGCCCGATGTTGCTCCCGCTGGCGCTGCAGAAGATCGAAGATGAGTACGTGCTGTTCGGCGTTGCGGCGCTGATCTGCCTCGCGGCTTACGTCAGCCTCATCCTCGTGCCGGCGGTCAGCTCCTACGGCCGGCTCTGGGAGAAGGCCGCGGCGGGGGTGCTGTCGCTGATCGTCCTCCTGGCCCTGGTGGTGACCGGCGTGGTCGTCGGTCTCGCGGTCGTCTACTACTACAACGATCTGGTCGACTTGCTGGGCTGAGGCCCACTGGGTGAGGGCCCATCCCGGTGGGGGTTTCACTTAACTTTTTTTGAAGACAGTTGATCGCCGTCCGAGAATGCCCGCGCAAAAAAAGTACAAGACGTTCCACCCCCACCGGGATGGGCCCTCTCTCGATGCATTAGCTGAGGCGGTCGAGTCGGGGGCGGGGCTGCCGGCGGTTGCGCGGGCTGCGGCGCGGGTGCTGGACGCGAGCGTCGCATTGATAGACCGGTCGGGGGCGGTGTTGGCCGTGGCCGGGGCTTCGCCGGACCAGGAGCGCAAGCTGCTTGCCGGCGGCGAGCGGGTGACGACCGTCGAGCTACGGGTGGCCGATAGCGCGGTCGGCGAGCTCCGCTATCGCGCTGCCGACGCGCCCGATCCGGCGATGGCGCGCATGGTGACGACGCTGCTGGCGCTTGAGCTGGAGCGGGCGCGGGCGCCCGAATGGGAGAGCGAGGAGGTGGCCGGCGCCTTCGTCACCGCCGTCTTCGCGCGCGAGGTCACCGATCGCGGCGACATCGTCGCTCGTGCCGCCGAGCTGGGTGCCGACCTCGAGAAGGGGGCGGGGGCGATCCTCGTCCGCGCCGCTCCTCGGGCGGCGCAGAGCGGCGAGTGGCGGACCCGCGTCCTGCACCTGGCGACTCGTACCCTGCGGTCGCTCGCCCCGGGGGCGGTGGCGACGGCCGAGGCGGGCGAGCTCGCTGCCGAGATAGCCGCGATTGTCCCCAGCGAGAACGACGAGCGGTTGGCGCGTGCCGCTGCCGGGCTGGCGCGGGAGCTCGAGGACGCGTTGGCGGGCTTTCACCTGACGATCGGCGCCAGCCGCCGCGTCGGCGACCCCGTCGACCTCTACC
>DASTYR010000224.1:0-2587 GCA_035764795.1 Solirubrobacterales bacterium
TTCTCGACCATCCCTCCGTGCCGCTCGACAACGTCGCGCATGCGGCCAAACCAGCGCTGCATCGCCCACCGCAATGTCTCGGGATCGACCCGCTCTCCCATCGCCGTCGATCCCACAACGTCGGCAAAGACCACCGTGACGACCTTGCGCCGCTGACCACCGACCCGCGCCATCGACACCGACGCTCCGCACGCGGGGCAAAACCGGGAACCCTCGGGTGCCGGTTCGCCACAGCGGGAGCACGTCTCCACGTCGCAAGTCTAGAACCGGCGCGGACCCCACCCCCGGAAGCAGTCTGCAGCGAGATCGACGCCAACACAGCCCCAGCTGCTCCTGCATCCGTGCGAGATTCTCCTCCGAGAAGGTGTCAAGGCCGCTCGAAAATTGACCCTCTGGCGCCGGTCGAAAGTTGACCCCCCGTGGTGGGTCGCGGCGGGCGGCGTGGAGGCGAGCCCGTAGGGCGAGCCGGAGCGGCGCTCGCGCGCGTGGTCAGTCGGTGGGGGTGGCCGGTGTGCGGGCGAGGTCGCGGTCTTTGAGGCGGTAGCTGTCGCCCTTGAGGCTGAGGATCTCGGCGTGGTGGACGAGCCGGTCGATCATCGCGGTGGCGGTGACCTCGTCGCCGAAGATCTCACCCCACGCGGAGAAGGGCTTGTTGGAGGTGACGATCAGCGAGGCGCGCTCGTAGCGGCGGCTGACGAGCATGAACATGAGGTTCGCGGCTTGCGGGTCGAAGGGGATGTAGCCGACCTCGTCGACGATCACCAGTGGGACGCGTTGGAGCTTGTCGAGCTCGGTGTCGAGGCGGCCGTGGCGTCCTGCGTCGGCGAGCAGCGCGACCCATTCGGTCGCGGTGCGGAACTGGACGCGCTGGCCGGCGAGGCAGGCGCGGATCCCCAGAGCGATCGCGAGGTGCGTCTTGCCGGTGCCGGGCGGGCCCAGCAGCACGACGTTCTCCTTGCCGGCGAGGAAGTCGAGCTGGGCGAGGTGCAGCACGGTGTCGCGTCTGAGCGAGGTCTGGAAGGCGAAGTCGAACTCCTCGATCGTCTTGCGTGCGGGGAACCGCGCGGCCTTGATCCGGGCTTGGCCGCCGTGGCTGTCGCGGCTGTCGATCTCGGTCTTCAGCAGCGTCGCGGCGAACTGCTCATAGCTCCACTCTTCTTGGCGGGCACGGTCGGCGAGCTTCGGAAGCGCCGTGGCCGCGGCCGGTGCCTTCAGTGCGCGGAACAGGTGTGCGAGCTCGGTCGTCGGGCGACTCATGCGATCAGCTGGTCGTAGCGGTCAAGCGATCGGATCTCGACCGTGGGCTCGAGATCCGGGCGGCCGCGGCCCTCGCGCAGCGCGCGGGCGTGCGCGAGATCGGTGATCGTGCGGTGCCTCGCGAACGACCGCTGGTGGCGGCACGCGACCTCGCCGCTGTCCAGCGCGACCGCGAGGACTTCTCGGTCGGTGACCCTGGCCTCGACGCGGCGGCCGACGAGGATCGGGTCCAGCGAGTAGTCGCAGGTATCGAAGCGCAGGTGCGGGTCCGGTGCGACCCTGAGCACCCAGCGCCTGTCGACGTCGGGCGCCCGCGGCGGCAGAGGCGCCATCACCCCGCGCTCCTCGACCAGGCGATCGACAGGGCGGCAGCGCAGCGTCTTGTGCTGCCGCGCGTTGGCCCGGTTCTCGAACCAGTCGTCGAGCTGCAGCTGGAAGTCCAGCTCGTTGGCGAAGCGCCGCCCCGGCTCGAAGGACCGCTCCAGGAAGTCCTGCATCCGCTCGACGACGCCCTTGGCCTGCGGATCCCTCGGCTCGCAGAAGCACCAGTCGACCCTCAGCTGACCGCAGAAGCCGGCGAACTCGTCGGTCGGTCGACCACCTTGGGCGTGCAGCCCCGATTGGCGATCCCAGACCAGCGTCTTGGGGAGTGCGCCCAGCGACCACAGGCAACGGCGGATCCCGGCCAGCAGGTCCGGCGTCCGCTTGGTGAACATCACCGCGCCAGCGCCGGCGCGCGAGTAGCCCAAGCACGCGACCACGACCCACGCCTTGCGGGTCTGGCCGTGGCCGACGGGAATCTCCTCGCGGGGCTCCCAGAGGTCGAACTGGCAGATCTCCCCGGGTCGATAGACGGTCCGCTGAAACGTCCTCGGCGGCGGCAAGAACAACGGCCGCACCTCGCGCAGGTAGTCATCGACGATCGTCTTCCCACCATCGAACCCAAGCGGCGCGATCAACTCCCGGATCCGCTGACCCGGCAGCCTCGGATCGCCGCCAAGCAGCCGATGGATCTCGTCCTTGAACGGATCGAGCTTCGACCCCGTCCGCGCGCGGGCATAGCGCGGCGGCACCGACGAACGCACGGCCGCCCGGACCGTATTGCGCGACAGGCCCGACCGCCGAGCGAGCTCCTTGATCGAGACGCCGCGCACGAAATGCTCCAAACGCAACTCGGCCCACCGCTCCACACCGACCAACCCCTCACCGCCCCCACCTCGATCGCCACAATCGAGCGAGGGTCCGGATCCACCCGGACGCCTCCGCCGACACGCCCAGGGGGTCAGCCTTCGACCGGCGGAGGGGGGTCAGTTTTCACCCGGCGCCGACA
>DASTYR010000225.1:0-3819 GCA_035764795.1 Solirubrobacterales bacterium
GCTGCTGGTCGGTGCGCGAGCGATTCGCAGCGCAGGAGAGGGCACGCCGTTCGAACCGATCCCGCCGTCGAGTAGCGGCGGTGGGCTCCCGGGGGAGGTGACGGTCGCCAGCGGCGGCTCCGATCTCGTCGTCGACGTGGCCGGCGCCGTCCAGGACCCAGGCGTGTATCGCCTGCCCGCTGGGGCGAGGGTCGTGGATGCTCTGGCGCGCGCCGGTGGGGCATCGAACGGCGCGATGCTGGAAGCGATCAACCGGGCGGCGCGCCTGGTCGACGGGCAGCAGGTCGTCGTGCCGCGCAGGGTGCCGGGGGGCTCGCCGACAGCGACGGGTGCCGGACCCGAGGCTGGCCCGATCAGCCTCGGCGCCGCGACCGTCGAGCAACTGGAAGAAATTGACGGCATCGGGCCGGTGACCGCGCAGAAGATCGTCGAATATCGCGACGGGCGGGGCGGTCTCGCCTCGGTCGACCAGCTCGATGAGGTGAGTGGGATCGGGCCGGCGACGATGGAGTCGTTGCGGGCTCGCCTGCAGCCCTGAGGCCCGTGGCCGTGCGGATTGGTCCCGCGCTGCTGGTCCTCGGGGTCGCTGCCGTGGCGCTGCTTGCCCTCGCGCACCGGGGGGAGATCCGCGACCGGGCGGAGCGAGCGGTCGCGGCGGGGATGCCGGCCCGCGAGGCGGCGCTGGCCCGCGGTTTCGTGCTCGGCGAAGACGACGGAATCGACCCGCTCACCGAGGAGGACTTCCAGCGCTCCGGGCTCGCCCACCTACTCGCCGTCTCGGGGCAGAACGTCGCGCTGCTGGCTTTGCTGGCGATGCCGGTGCTGGCGGCCTTCGGCTTGCCGCTGCGGGCGCGGCTCGTCTGGGCGCTGGGCCTGATCGCCGTCTACGTGCCGCTTGCCGGTGCCGGGCCTTCGATCCAGCGGGCTGGGGTCATGGGTGCGCTGAGCCTGCTCGCGACGCTGCTGGGCCGCCGCTCTTCCCGTTTTTACGCTTTGGCATTGGCGGCGATCGTGACGCTGGCTATCCAGCCGAGCTTCGCCGCAGACGTCGGCTGGCAGCTCAGCTTTGCCGCTCTGCTCGGGATCCTGCTGCTCGCATCGTCGCTCCGAGCGGCAGTCCTCGACTGGATCGGTCCTGGCGCCTGGCGGCGTGCCCTGGCCGATGGCGCGGCGATGACGATTGCCGCGACGCTGGCGACGGCGCCGCTGATCGCCTTTCACTTCGGCTCCGTCTCGACGACGACGCTCGCGGCCAACCTGCTTGCCCTGCCCGCGGTGGCGCCGGCGATGTGGCTGGGGATGCTTGCCGCAGGGGCGGGCCAGGTGCCGGGCTTTCCGGTTGCGGCGGTGAACTCGCTCAACGCCCTGCTGCTCGCCTACATCGCCCAGGTTGCGGCTTGGTGCGGGCGACCGAGCTGGGCGTCTCTCGACGTGCGGCTGGACGGCATAGGGCTCGCCGCTTCCTACCTCGGGATTGCCGTCGGCGCACTGCTTGCCGTTGGCTGGCGTCGCCGACACGGCTCGTCGCGAAGGCGCCAGAGGCCCGTCGCCCGGCCGATCTGGCGCCGCCGGTTAGCGACGTTGACGCTTTCGCTCGCTGCGATCGTCCTCGTTTGGTCGGGGGACGAGGGACCGGGGCAGGCGGTGCCTGCAACCGGTCTGCGCATCTCGGTTCTCGATGTCGGTCAGGGGGACTCGATCCTGCTGCAGCCGGCCGGCGGCGAGGCGGTCCTCGTCGACACCGGGCCGCCGGGGTCCGACCTGCTCGAGGACCTGCGGGCAGCTTCGGTGCAGCGTCTCGGAGCCGTCGTCCTCACCCACGATCAGTCCGATCACAGCGGCGGCTTCGCCGACCTGGTCGCCGCGATGCCCGTGGAGGCGCTGCTCCACGGGAGGCTGAGAGGCCAGACGCTGGCCTTGGCCGAGGCGGCAGGGGTAGTGAGGCGGCGCGTCGCCGCGGGCACCGAGATCCGCGCCGGGCCGCTGCGCCTCGAGGTCGTCTGGCCGTCCCCGGAAACGCTCGCCACCCAAGCGCCCGGCGAGGATCCCAACCGCTTGGCCGTCGTCATGCTGGTGCGCTGGCATAACTTCTCGATGCTGCTGAGCGCCGACGCCGAGGCAGAGGCCGTGCCGCTCGACCCGGGTCCGCTCGACGCGTTGAAGGTGGCGCACCACGGCAGTGAGGACTCCGGTCTCGCCAGCCTGCTCGCCCGCACGCAGCCCCGTGTCGCGGTCGTCTCGGCCGGCGAGGGAAACCCCTTCGGCCATCCCGCTGCGGCGACGCTGGCGACCCTTTCCCGGCAAGGCGTGCCGACCTGGCGCACCGACCGCCACGGCACGGTCGTCTTTGAGGTCCGTCGCGGCGCCTTTGCGGTCAGCGCTGGCGGCGACTAGACAAATCGCCGAATCGATTTTGGGATCTTTTGCCCGGCTGGTCACACGCCGGGAGGCGTTGGTCGATGGACGTAGCGGTGCGTGGCGCCCGCTCACAACTCCGCATGCCGCCCAGACCGAGCCTCCTCGGCCGGGGACTGCCCGAGCGATTGCGCAGTACATCGCTGGCGCTGCTCGGTCTCGTCGGGGCTGCCGGCCTCGTGATGGTGGCGCTCATCATGCAGCCCGGGCCGCCGCTGGTCTGGAGCGGACCCATTCCCGAGCCCCCGCACCAGCCACGGGCGAGTCGCCTGCCGGCCATCGCCGTGGCCAAACCCGCCGGGCCGCGACCAACGCCGGCGGATCACCCGGGAACCGAGGACCGCTCGGCTTCGGAGCCGCAGCCCAGCCATGCCTCCGTTCCCGTCGAAGCGCCGGTCGGCGATCCAGTCCCTGCCGGCGACCCGGTACTGGTCACCGACTCCGAGCCGCGTGGCGACAGCGGCGCCGAGCACAAGCAGCCGACCGGCAAGAGCCCGAACGCTCCGAGCGCTGCTCCCACTCCCGCTCCTGCACCGGTAACGGCCGCACCTGCACCGCAGCCACCGACGGCGACGACCTCGACCGAGCCGCCGCCTCCGCCGGCCCCCGAACCGCCGCCCCAGGAAGGGAGCGGCCAGCCCGGCAACGGCAACGCCTACGGTCGAGGGAACGGCAAAGGACACGGCAGCACGGGCACGCCGCCGGGCCTGGCCGTCGATTAGCCGCGCCCCCTGTCTCTAGACTCGGCCGATGGCCGAGGGGATGCAGGCGCTCTACCTGATCTCGGGTACCGACGAGGCGAAGATCGACGCCACCCGCGCCCGGTTACGCGCCCGCGCCGAAGGCGAAGGCGGGGCTGCCTCGCTCGATGTGTTCGAGGCGAGCGAGGGCCGTGGCGCGCCCGATCACGAGGCGCTGCTGGCCTCGATCCCTGCAATGTCGCTGACCCAGGCGCGCCGCTATCTGCTCGCGGACGGCGTAGAGCGCTGGCGGGAGCGGCAGCTGGAGGCGGTGGCGGAGGCCGTGGCGGAGCTACCACCAGACCTCACCGTCGTTCTGATCGCGCGAGCCAAAGCGCCGGCGAAGCTTCTGCGTGCGGTCAAGGCGGCCGGCGGCGAGATTCACGAGTTCGAGGCGCGGAAGGCCCGCGACATGCCGCGTTTCTTGGTCGCCGAGGCGAAGCGCCTCGGCTTTCAGCTCGAGTCACCAGCCGCCCGATTGATGGTGGACCGCATGGGGGCGAGCCCGCGGCGCCTGCAGCACGAGCTCGAGCGGCTCTCGCTCTGGGCCGGGCCGGGCGGGGTTGTGACGGTCGGCGATCTGGAAGCGATGATCGCCGACACTTCTGAAGCCGCGGTTTGGGCCCTTTCCGATGCCCTGCTCGAACGCGACGCCGCGAAGGCC
>DASTYR010000226.1:0-5175 GCA_035764795.1 Solirubrobacterales bacterium
CCGGCGCCGGCCAACTCGACCCAGCCGGGGTCGACTTCGCGATCAAGGCGATGCGGGCTACCTGGCGCTACCTGGAGATCGACGCCCAGCGCGTTCACACCGCCCTCCAGGCGCTGCCGGACCAGCTCGACGCGGTCGACGCGCTGCTCGAGGAGGGCGCGATCGGCGGCGATCGCCCAAATGCCGCCGACTTCCAGCTCGGCTCCTCCCTGCACCTTCTCGTCCAGATAGGAGACGTCCGCCCGCTGGTCGAGGAGCGGCCCGCGGCGAGCCTCCTCTCCCTGTTCGAGCCCGGCAAGGGCGACGTGCCAGCCGGCGCCTTCCCACCCGGCTGGACCCCCTCGACGCGTTCCTGATTGGGAGCGCCGGCTGGGGCCTGGTCTTGACGGCCTCTTGCCCTCTCTATCGTCTGGTCTGTGAGCGAGAAGCTTCGACTCGGCGGCATGGCGCTGCGCAACGGACTCCTCATCCACGGCCCGACCCACTGGGCGGCGGCCGTTCGCGCCCCCGACGGCTCCGTTCAAGTCGCCTCCGAGCGCAAACCGGAGCTGGCGCCGAAGCTCGCCGCCCGCCTGCCGGGCGTGCGCGGGCCGCTCAAACTGCTCGAGGCGCTGGCGGTGCTGCCGCTGGTTCGCCGCCGGCTGCCCGAGGCTCGCCTGCCCTTCGAGGACCCGCGCGTGGTCGCCGCGATCGGCGCGACGCTGCTGGCGACGGCGGTGCTGCGACGGCGGTTGCCGGCCTCGGGTCTGCGCGAGGGCTTCGTCCAGGCGGTCGGCCTGGTGCCCGGGGTGGTGGCGCTGACCGACCACGACCTCGCCGCCTACCACGGCGTCGAGCACAAGGCGATCGCCGCCTACGAGCAAGGCGTCGACGATCCCGCCACGGTGCCGAAGGAGCACGATCGTTGCGGTTCCAACCTGATCGCGCCGATGATGCTGATGTCGGCCGGCGGCACCCTTCTCCTGGAGCGCCTCTTCGAGAAGCCGGGGCCACTCGCCCGCACCGCGGTCGGGCTCGGCGGCGCCTCGGCAGCGGTCGAGATGTTCGCCTGGAGCGACCGCAACCACGGCGCGCCGCTGGCCGAGGCCTTCCACACTCCCGGCCGCGAAATCCAGCGTCGCCTGGCGACCCGCGAGCCGACCCCGGAGCAGTTGCAGGTGGGCATCGCGGCGCTGGCCGAGATCCTCCGCGCCGAGGGGGCGGCCGTCGAGGACGAGCTGCCGCCGCCCACGTAGACTGCGCCGCGTGTTTGGGCGTATAGATCATGTAGGCGTCGCCGTGGAGGACCTCGATGCCGCGATCGGCCTCTACGAGCAGAGCTTCGAGATGGAGCTTGCGCATCGCGAGACGGTCGAGTCGCAGGGGGTGGAGGCTGTCCTGCTCGACGTCGGCGACGGTCACGTCGAGCTGCTGCGGTCGCTCGGCCCCGACACCGCGGTTGGCAAGTTCCTCGCCAAGAAGGGACCCGGCCTCCACCACGTCGCCTACGCGGTCGAGGACATCGACGCGACGCTCGAGCGACTCGACTCAGCCGGCCTGGAGCTGATCGACCGCAAGGCGCGGACGGGCATCCGCGACAGCCGCGTCGCCTTCCTGCACCCGCGCTCGACCGGCGGGGTGCTTACCGAGATAGTCGAGCCGGCGGGAGGTCACTGATGACGGACGCGCAGCGGGTCGAGATCGGCTTCGAGGGTGGGCAGGTCGTCTCCGTGCGGCTGCGCGACGACGAGCTGAAGGACCTGCGCCGTCAGGTCGAGAAGGGCGGTTGGTACGACGTCCGCACGGAGGACGGCGTCCTCGCCGTCTACGTCGGCAAGGTCGCGTTCCTGCGGATCGACTCGGGCGAGCACCGGGTCGGCTTCTCGCTCGACCGGCCCGCCTGATGCGCGGCCGCACCCTGCTCGGCCTGGCGGGGGGCGCGACGCTGGCCGCCTCGCTGTGGTGGCGGAAGAACCCGTCGGCGTGCCCGTACGGGCAGCGGTTCTGGGTCGAAGCGCCGCACCCGGTCATCACCGTCGAGCGCCTGCGCAAGGTGCTGCGACCACAGCCCGGTGAGCGGGTGCTGGAGATCGGTCCGGGAACCGGCTACTACACGCTCGACATGGCCGAGTGGGTTGCGCCGGGCGGGACGGTGGAGATCTTCGATCTGCAACAGGAGTTCCTCGACCACGTCATGCGGCGTGCTGCCGAACGAGGTGTCGACAACGTCATCCCGACCCAGGGCGACGCTACCGCGCTCCCCTACGAGGAGGACTCGATGGATGCGGTGGTGCTCACCGCCGTCCTCGGCGAGATCCCCGACCGGGCCGCCGCCCTGGCCGAGATTCGGCGCGTGCTGCGGCCAACCGGCCGTCTCGTCGTCGGCGAGCTCTTCGGTGATCCCCACTTCACGACGCTCGCCTCGCTGAAGCGCCAGGCCGTAGCCGCCGGGCTCTCCGTGGGGGAGAGCTCCGGCAACTGGTTCGGCTACTTCGCGCGCCTGGCGCCTAGCGGCAGGGGTTGAGCCTCAGCCGCAGGCGGTTCGTCTTCTTCTGCTTGCCGTTGTGCGCTTTCAGGTTCAGCTTCGCGAAGCGCGGCCTCTGGCAGAGGTTCGTCGAGTTGACGAGGAGGCCGCGTTTGCCGCCTTTCATCGTCAGTACGAACTTCCGCACCGGCACGTCCGGGACGCGCCGGAAGACGGTGCTGAGGCGGCCGTTCTGCGAGCTGATCACGCCGCGCAGGCGGACGTCGATCTGCCCCTCCAGATCCGCCAGGAGGTCTGGCAGTTCGTTGTTGGAGGAGGTTAGGTAGACCGGCCCTTTGACGACCTCGGACAGCAGCGGCGAACGGGCCCGTGCGTATCCGTAGATCGAGCCTTTCGGGCAGTTGTCGGCGGCCAGCTGGACCCTGGTGCAGATGGTCCTGATGTGGGCCTGGTCGAGGATCGTCGCCCGTGGCAGCACGAACGCCGCCCGCTTGACGTTGGCATCGCCGTAATGACCCCAGAGGATCGCCCGGAATTTCGGGTTGGCGCCCCTCTGCGCCTGCCGTTTGCCGCCAAAGATGCGGGCGCTGAACCGCGGCTTGAATTTCAGCGCGCGACATCCGGTGGCTTTGAATTTGCTCGAACGCTGCACTTTCGACCAGGCGGCCGGGTCGTTCGGGTTGCCACCTCCGCCGAAGACGTCGGCGGCGATCTCCGACGCTTTGCAACTGGTCGGGTTGAGGGTGAACGGTTTGCGGTGGATCGAGACGTCGATCCGCCGGATGCCCAGCTTGACGCCGCCGAACACGTACGGGATCGGATCGGAGACGGCGGTCACCTGAACCGTTTCAGGATCGACCCGCAGCGCCACCCGCACCACGACGTTCCCCAGGTCGAACGGTCCCGCCACGGCCGGGGTCACGAAGACCATGCTGAGCGGGGCGCCTTTGTAGGGGCCGGCGAGGTAGACGTTGCCGCCGGTGACGAACGGGTTCGGCCCGGAGCCGGCTGCGACCGTGCTGGTCCCGAGGAAGCTCTTGTCGGGACACGGCGGCGGTGGGCTCGCCGATTCGCGGCTACCGGTGAAGGCCCGTTCCGCGTCGTCGATCCGCTGCTCGGGGCAGTAGTCGAGGTTGCGGAGCTGGGCGACCATGCCGGGCGGCAGTTTCACGTCGATCGCCCGCAGCTCCTGCTCGCCGTCGGACCTGGTCAGGCGCAGCTCGAACGGCGTGAAGGCGCCGGCTTTGGTTTTCGTCGGCCCGGCCGAGTAGCCCGGATCGAAGGGACGTTGGGCGAGCGTCGCCGGGCACGGTCCGCCGCCCGGGGCGCTGCTCAGGGTGAAGCTGCTCGACGGGGTCGCGAAGGTGCCGGGGCGCGCCCACGGTTCCATCGCGCTGTTCGTCTGATTCGGCCCGCAGGTCGGCGGGCTGGTCAGCGTCTCTTTCGACGCGTCGAGTTTCATCGTCACCGATTCGAACGGAACCTGCGGGGTGTTCCGCAGCTCCGCCGTCAGCTGCCCGGTCTGCTCGTCGGCTTTGACGTTGCCGATCAGCCGCACGTCGACGTCGAAGCGCTCCGACTTCGGGTTGATGAAGATCCGGAACATCTCGCCGGACTCCGGGTCGAAGCTCTCTTGGCTCGCCAGGTAGACGTTGCCGTTGAGCGAGTCGGGCGGCAGCGCCTGCGTCTCCACTTCGGCGACGCCGATTTTCGAACCCTCCGGGCAGGTGACGGGGTTCCTGGTGCCCTTGCCGAACTGCTCGTCGCTACAGGCCACCAGGTTGTCTGCGGCCGACGGGTTCAGGCCCATCCCCTCCGGCAGGGTGACGCTGGCGTTGCGGACGTGGGACTGTTCGATGTGCTCATCGGTTATTGGGTTAGCCGGCGGGCGGAACGGCAGCGTCGCCGTCACCTCGGGCCCGGCCGGAGAGTCGACTTTGTCGGTGCCCGGTTTGACGACCAGCCCCGGTTCGAAGGGGACGTTCTCACACCCGGTCAGCTCGACGCCGGGGGGAAGTTTCGCCTCCCAGGGAGTGAAGGCCTCCGGGAAGGGCTGCGCGAGTTCGGGTGGATTCGCTCCCTGGGCCCGTAGGAAGGTCGAGTAGACCCCGGTGCTGGCGGGGAAGCAGGTGGTCGGATTGGTGACGAAGGTGCCGTCGCCGGCACGACCGTTGCTCACCAGCCGGCTTTTCAACGAGCGGAAGGCCGGATTGGAGGGCGGTGGGATTTTGATGAAGAAGCCCTGGTGGTAGTCGCTCTCCCAGGCAACCGATCCCCTGACGAAGACCGGGAATTTCCCCGTGCCGATCTTGAAGCCGAGCCGTGCTGGCTCACCCTGTTCGGGGACGAGGTTGTACAGCGGCGGTTCGGTGTTGAGGATTGGGTTGGGCGGGATGATCGAGCCGGCCGGCAGCGGGTTGGGCCCGAACGGGAGGGGGTTCGGGTTCAGTTCCACCACGGTCGCCAGCCAGAGTTCCTCTTTGCCGACGATCGAGCCGGCGGGGCAGTTCGCCTCGTTGGCCAGGAAGACGGCGATCTCACACTGCGGGGCGGCCTGCGGGTTGACCGTCAGGCCGGCCGGCGCGTCGACGCGGATTTCGTTCAGCAGGGTGATCGGGATCTGCAGTCCCGGACCGGGGTTGATGTGCTTGACGATGTATTGGCTCCAGGCGAACGGCGGATGCCCGGCGGCCTGCGTGTAGAAGAGCTCA
>DASTYR010000227.1:0-2076 GCA_035764795.1 Solirubrobacterales bacterium
CTTAGCAAGCTCTCGGTAGTAGCTGGCCGCGTTCCCCTCGGGATCGTACTTGAGCACGCTCGAGCCCTTCACAGGGGCCTCGGCGAATTTGACCGTCTTGCGGATTCGCGACTTGAAGACGAGGTCGCCGAAGTTCTCCTCGAGGATCTCGACCGCCTCCTTGGCGTGCACGGTGCGCGAGTCGAGCATCGTCGGCAGGATGCCCTCGATCCGCACGTCGGGGTTGAGGTTCTCCTGGATCATCTTCAGCGTGTTCTGGAGCTGGACCAGCCCGCGCATCGACAGATACTCGCACTGGACCGGGACGATCACCTTGCTTGCCGCCGTCAGCGCGTTGATGGTCAACAGCCCGAGGCTGGGCGGCGTGTCGATGCAGACGAAGTCGTAGTCACCGGCGACCTCTTTGAGCGCTTTCTCCAGCGAGCGCTCGCGGCCGATCTTGGTGCTCATCGCGATCTCGGCGCCGGCCAGGTCGATCGAGGCGACGGCGATGTCGATCTCGCGATGCTGGATGATCTCGGAGATCGGCATGTCGTTGACGAGTACGTCGTAGAGGCTCTTCTCGACCTTGTCAGGGTCGATCCCCTGGCTCATCGTCAGGTTCCCCTGCGGATCGAGGTCGATGCACAGCACCCGGTGCCCCGACTCGGCAAACGCCACGGCCAAGTTCAAAGTCGTGGTCGTCTTGGCGACCCCACCCTTCTGGTTGGCAAAGGCAATGACCTCTGCATGCTTGGTCGGCGTGTCTGCTTCAGGCTCCTCCACCACAGCCTCGTGCCGACTCGGCGCGATCAGATCCCGCGGCATGAACCTGCCCGAGCCCTCCTCGTCCTCCTCAGCTTTAACCGGAGCGGTCTGTACCTGAGCGCTCCCGCCATTCTCACTCTGAGCAATGTCAATCCGCTCTTCCGCGGGTGGCGCGGGGTTGGGTTCCTCGCCCGCAGCTTGCGAGGACGAGGTGCCCTGCCCCGCGACAGGACCCGCGGGCACGCGGTCGGAGCCCTCGCCAGAGTCGAGCGGCTCAAGCCGCTCAGGCACGGCCCGCTCCATAACCTCCAGCTCCTCGACGATCGGATGCGCCTCCTCGATCATCTCCGGAGCACGCTTGGACTTGGACTTTCGGCTGAGGAATCCCATTGCGCGGGTATTCGCATGGCCACCCGCTTTTCCTCCCATGATCCGAAATTGCTAGGAATCAACCGATCCCTTTGCCAGACCTCCTGGACAAGCGCCTGGTCTTCGTAACCGGCAAGGGGGGCGTGGGCAAGACGACGGTGGCCGTCGCGCTGGGCCTGCGCGCGGCCGCAGCCGGCAAGCGCACGATCGTCTGTGAGGTCTCCTCGCAGGAGAACGCGTCGCGGATGTTCTCGCACGCCGAGGTCGGCTTTCACGAGGTCGAGATGGAGGAGAACCTGTGGTCGATCTCGATCGACCCCGACGAGTCGATGCGCGAGTACGTGCTGCTGCAGCTCAAGGTGCGGGCGATGCGCGACATGCTCTTCCGCAGCCGCATCTTCACCTACCTGGCCGCGGCGACGCCCGGCCTGAAGGAGCTGGTCACGATCGGCAAGATCTGGGAGCTCGCCCAGCAGCACCGCAAGGTCAAGGGCGCCCGCGAGTACGACCTGGTCATCGTCGACGCGCCGGCGACCGGCCACGGGATCGGCTTCCTGCAGACGCCGCGCACCTTCGCCGGCATCGCCCGCGTCGGCCCGATCCACTCCCAGGCCGAACAGCTCGACCGGCTGATCACCGACCAAGAGCACACCGGCACCGCGATCGTCGCCCTGCCCGAGGAGATGCCCGTCAACGAGTCGGCGGCGCTCGAGGGCGAGCTGCGTACCGACGTCGGAATCGCCGTCGACCGCGTCTACCTCAATGGGCTTTACCCGCAGCGCTTCTCAGCCGATGAGGCCGCCCGCCTGGAGGAGCTTGCCGCCGGCGAGGACGGGGCGGTCCGCGCCGCGGCCCGCGCCGCCGTCTCCGAGCACGGTCGGGCACGCGCGCAGCGGGCGCAGCTGGCACGCCTGCGCCGCCGCGTCGAGGCGCCGGTCAAGGCCCTCCCCTTCCTCTTCC
>DASTYR010000228.1:0-4356 GCA_035764795.1 Solirubrobacterales bacterium
CTGCGCGCCCAGGAGCAGGAGCGCGCCCGCGTCGCCCGCGACCTCCACGACGAGGTCAACCAGTCGCTGACGGGGCTGTTGCTGAGGCTGGAGGCGCTGCGCGAGCAGGCACCGCCCGAGCTGAAGGGCGAGCTGGCGGAGACCAAGGGCGTCGCCAACCAAGCAATGCGTGAGCTGCTCTCACTGGCCCGCCAGTTGCGGCCAACGGCGCTCGACGATCTCGGCCTGGCCGCCGCCCTCGAGGGGCAGGTGGAGCAGATGAAGGAGGTCGGCGTGGAGGCAGCACTGAACGTCGACGCGAACCTCGGCGGCCTTCCGGACGACGTCCAGCTCGTCGTCTACCGGGTCGCCCAGGAGGCGCTCTCGAACGCGGCTCGCCACAGTGGTGCCGGTCGGATCGAGGTGGGTCTGCGCCGCACCGACGAGGACGTCGAGCTGACCGTGACCGACGACGGCGAGGGGTTTGCCTTCGACCAGGCAGAGCACGGCCTCGGCATCGCCGGCATGCGCGAGCGGGCGCTGCTGGTCGATGGCGAGCTGACGATCGAGTCGCGCCTGGGCCAAGGCACGACCGTACGGCTCACGGTCCCGCTGCGGTCCGATCGCGCAGCGCAGCAGCCAGGGTCCGCCCGACCAGGACCGGCTCCTCGTTGATTTGCTTTTCAGAGAGTCGGACCACCTCGTAACCGAGGCCCTTCAGGTCGAGGTCGCGCGCCCGATCGTCTTGGAACGCGACCTTGCCGCGGTGGTAGATGTAGCTGTCCGTTTCGACGATCAGGCGCCGATCGCGCCAGAGGAAGTCGACGAGGTGACGGCCGATGCGAACGTTGACCTCGGGCGGCGGCAGGCCATGGCGGTCGCAGAGCGCCAGGAAGTCCGTCTCGAGATCGCTGCGCGTGCGATCCGCATCCTCATCGCCGAGCGGTAGGCCGAGCACGTTGGCCTGACGGATGGCGCGCCGGAGTTCTCGCTCATTCAAGGCGCCGGGGCGACCCGCCTTCGTAGCCTCCCGCAGGTCGGAGATCGTCCGCGCCGGAGTCGTGACAGGAATTCCGTGGTGAAGGGTCACGTCGGCCAACACCAAGGAGCGCGACCGATGCACGCGAATCCCACGGCGCTTCTTCCTTCCCGCAAAGCCCGTGGCCAGCACGTCGACTGGCCCGTCTTGGACCGGTAGGAGTCCCCAGTGACAAGCGGCGGTTCGATGACTTAGCGCAGCGTGCCAGCGGCCGAGAATGGATTGCTCATCCGGTACCGGCCCACGCCCGACGGCAAGCACCGCAGCGAAGAATCGGCTCTCCAGCGCGAAGGGAAGTACCCGATTGCGTACACCCCGCGATGGATGCGATGCAAGCGCCCGGCAAGCAGGCGGCCGCGGACCGCGTCGTCGCTGATGCCGAGATGTCGAAGCTGGCCAATCGAGGCAATTCCGAACTGCCGTGCTGCTAGATCGGCGAGCCGCTCGTCGACTGTGGCGACTTTCCCGTCCATTTCACGGATAAGTCGCCACAGGCCGCTGTTCGCCCCCCTCTTGTCGATGCGGGTCCCTGGGAGACTGGTTGCCGTGAGAGTCCTGATCGCCGACGACCACGGCATCGTCCGTTCCGGGTTGCGGTTGCTGCTCGAGCGCCAGCCCGACATCGAGGTGGTCGGCGAGGCGGCGGATGGTGCCGAGGCGCGCGAGCTGGCGATCCGCGAGCGGCCGGATCTGGCCATCCTCGACGTGCGGATGCCGAAGCTGACCGGTCTGCAGGCGACTCGGGAGATCCGCGAGCAGGCACCCGAGGTGGCGGTGCTGATCCTCTCCATGCACGACGACGAGCGCTACCTGTTCGAGGCGTTGAAGGCCGGCGCTTCTGGCTACGTGCTGAAGGCACAGGCCGACACCGAGCTGCTGGAGGCGATCCGGGCCGTCCAGCGCGGTGAGCCGTTCCTGACGCCCGAGGCTCAGCGTGTACTGATCCGCGACCTGCTCGAGCGGGGCTCGAGCGGCGAGGAGGAGCTGACGCCGCGCGAGGAGGAGATCGTCAAGCTCGTCGCCGAGGCTCACACGACCAAGGACATCGCCGCGATCCTCCATCTCTCCGAGAAGACGGTCGAGAACCACCGCGGCAACGCGATGCGAAAGCTCGGGATGAGGGACCGCGTGGAGCTGGTCCGCTACGCGATCCGACGTGGGTTGATCGACCCCTGAGCCGACGTCCCGGCTTTGATTGACTGAGGCGCTCGATGACGGCCCCGAAGGAGTTTCAGGAGAAGCGCTGGCAGGCCCTCGTCCTGCTCTGCTCGGCCCAGTTCGTCGTCGTCCTCGATGCCTCGATCGTCAACGTGGCGCTGCCCTCGATCGGCGATGCGCTCGACTTCTCACAGGCGAACCTCTCGTGGGTCGTCAACGCCTACGTGCTCACCTTCGGCGGCTTCCTGCTGCTCGGCGGGCGGCTTGCGGACCTGCTCGGCAGGCGGCGCGTATTCATGGTGGGGCTGGGAATCGTCGCCCTTGCCTCGCTCCTGGCCGGTTTCGCCGCCACCGAGGGACAGTTGATCGCCGCTCGCGCCGCGCAAGGGCTGGGCGCCGCGATCATCTCACCGGCGGCGCTCTCGATCGTCACCACCACCTTCAGCGACGGCGCCGAGCGCAACAAGGCGCTCGGGGTCTGGGGCGCGGTGGCGGGCTCCGGCGGCGCCGCCGGCGTGCTGCTGGGCGGGATCCTCACCGACGGCCTCGGCTGGGAGTGGGTGCTGTGGGTCAACGTCCCGGTCAGCCTCATCGCCCTCTTCCTCTCCCCTCGCCTGATTGCCGAAACGCGCGCCGAGGCCGAGGCCCGCGTCTTCGACGTCGCCGGGGCAGTCACGATCACCGCGGCGCTCTCGATCCTTGTCTACGCGCTCGTCGACGCCAACGACGCCGGCTGGGGCTCGACTCAGACGGTCGGGCTGCTCGCCCTCTCGGCGCTGCTGCTGGCGGTGTTCGTCGCGATCGAGCTGCGCACGCCGAAGCCGCTCGTGCCGTTCTCGATCTTCCGGATCCGAACCTTGACCGGAGCCAACGTGGTCGGGCTGCTGGTCGGCGCTTCCCTTTTCTCGATGTTCTTCTTCATATCCCTCTACATGCAGCAGGTGCTCGACTACAGCGCGATCAAGGCCGGCCTCTCCTACCTGCCGCTGGCCCTCTTGATCATGGCCTCGGCTGCCGGCGCGTCGCAGCTGGTGACCAAGGTCGGCTACAAGCCGGTGCTGGCTGCCGGGCTCCTCTTCATCGTGATCGGGCTGGTCTGGTTCAGCCGCGTCTCGGTCGGGGGTGGCTTCCTCACCGACATCCTCGGGCCCTCGCTGTTTGCGGCGGCCGGGCTCGGCTTCGCCTTCGTGACGACGACGATCGCGGCCGTCTCCGGCGTCGAGGACCGAGAGGCGGGACTGGCCAGCGGGCTGATCAACACCTCTCAGCAGATCGGCGGCGCGCTCGGCCTCGCGGTCCTGGCGACGATCGCCACCTCGCGCACCGAGGACCTGACGGCGCCGGGGGGACCACCCTCCCAAGGCGCCCTGAACGAGGGCTTCCAGGCGGCCTTCCTCGGCGGCGCTGGGATCGCCTTGCTCGGTCTCGTGCTGACCCTTGTCCTGATCCGCGGCGCCGACAGCCGCGCGCACATGGCGCTCGGCGACGGCGCGGCGGAGGAGAGCGCAACCGCCTAGCGGCACGCGCCCGCGCCGCACCGACCGCATAACCGACTGCTTCAGTAGGATTTGATCGATGCTCTTCTCCACGAAGGCCGAGTACGGAGTGCGCCTGATGGTCGCGCTGGGCCGGCAGCCCGGCTCGGAGCCGGTCTCGCTGAGCGCCGTGGCCGAGGCGGAGCGGTTGCCGCTCTCCTACCTCGAGCACTTGGTTGCGCGGCTGCGCCGCGCCGGCCTGGTCACCTCCACCCGGGGCGCCCATGGCGGCTACAGCCTGGCCAGGCCCGCCGAGGAGATCACCCTCGACGTGGTGGTCGAGGCGCTGGAAGGGCAGATCGCGCCGATGGAGTGCTTCCACGAGACTCCCGAGGGCAAGGTTCTGTGCTCGCACGAAAGCGACGGCGACCATGCCTGCGCGACGAAGCTGCTCTGGACCCGCGTCCAGGGCGGCGTCACCAAGGCGCTGGCCGGGACGACGCTTGCCGAGCTGGTCGAGTTCTCGGCCGGCGGCGGCCGCGAAAAAGCGGCTCCGGCGCTCGGCAGCGCCGCGTAAGAACTTCGAATAACCCCAGAAACGGAGCGAAATTGGCTGAGCTGGAGATACGGAACCTGCACGTGGAGGTCGAGGACAAGAAGATCCTCAAAGGCCTCGATCTCGACGTCGAGAAGGGGAAAGTGCAC